>DATKMG010000420.1:0-3043 GCA_035541995.1 Terriglobia bacterium | reverse complement strand
TGATGGGGAATGACTCCTTTTGAATATCACTATCTCCCTGATTCGAGGTTCTGAATTCATAGACAACATCTGTGCCAATCTTATCCTGGCTAAGCTTGGTCAAACTTCCACTCCCAGTGCCACTTACGGTGTCGGGCCAATTCAATGTCATATTGCTGAGAATCCCGCCCACCAAAATATGGACTTGAGTATTTGCAGACGCTCCGTATGAAGGCCGAGCGGCGGGTGGCGGAGGAGTCGTCTGGACAAACGCCGAGGGAAATCCTTCGGTCACCGTGATGGTGCTGACTCCACAATTGGGCGTCGCCTGGGTACTGATCACCAGTCCAGGATTAGTCATTGCGACTCTGGCTTCCGAGACATTTAAGAAACTATGAGCATTGGCTGGTGTTGCAGACAATGAAGCCAAGACTGAACTCCCACTGGGCAAACCAGTCACATCCCCGCGCACTCCGTCAACGAAGATTGCATCCCCTGCGTTGAGCGTTAGCCCGGCCGGGATGGTGATACCGAGTACTCCGCCTCCCGGGCTGTTGCTGGCGCTAACGGTCACTGGAGTCGCCGGATTGATGTATCCACCGGTGAGAGAAAGGTTGATTCCACCAGGTGTTGCGAGAGTCCCTGTGGCTGGAACCTCAAGCGACCCGGAAAACAGGTTGTCGATGGCTACGCCAGGATACGTGATAAAGATGGCGCTGCTCGTAGATGTCTGTGTTGCCGCCGGGAACACCATCAACCGGATTTCACCCATCACTTCGGCTTTCCCTGACCGGATGACATCGGTCGGTGTCGAACTCACCTGATGACTGACCTGGGCGCTCGCGGTCAGTAGGCCACAGCAAAAGAAACCCATGAAAGTGCCCCATGACCTTTTCAAGTTCACCACCGCGAATGAAAATGGCGGTCTTGGGGGGAGCGTGGGAGCCGATCTTCGAACGGCGATCAATTTGAGCCGGGCTACCGCCGCGACGGAGCGCGGCGGCCACCTTGATGCCTGCATTTTCATAAAAGGAAGTAGAGTAAATCGCTGCTGGAATGGGAACGACATAAATCCCCCCTTTCGGTGCAAACTTCGTGCAAGAACCATAATACCGGCCCCTCCCCCCATACTCCCCTTGAAGAGAGATTAAGCCTTGAAAAGGCTTAACCGATTGTCTCTGTCCTGGTCCGACCGCAATTCCCCCTTTGAAGGGGGAGCAGGGGGTTGTCTCTGTTCCAGCCTGACCGGTTCTCTCGATAAAGGGACAAGTTTCCGTCAGCTTTGGTCGTGGCTCCCCCTCTGGCAGAGGTCTTAGTGAAATGCCCACTTGAGCTAGAACCAATCGTGAATAAATCTTAGAGAATCTGAATTACCAACCTGAGCCGGAGATCGTGCTCAGCCCTCTGGATCGGCGATATCGGTCTCAGGATAGCACAACACCAAAGGTCCTTGTTGGAAGATCACTCCTTCAAAAAGAGAGCCCTGGAGGCGGGATGCCCTCATCCCGCTTCCTGCAAGTTTGGAGAAATTTTCCTTCAGATAACCGAGCATATTTGACACAGTGGCTGAAAAGTCAGCATTGGTCTCGATTTCCTGGTTTGATGCGTAGAAGTCCATGGACTGTCATGTGTGTCGTCGATTTGCGTTTATCCGCGTTCATCTGCGGCCATCCGTGTCCAGATGCTTTCTCTGCACCTCTGCGGTCAGGTTTTGGATTTTTGAAGTCTTCCGAAGATAGTAGGGTTTATTATAATATTTGTCCTGTCTGACCAACCAAAGATGCATTCAGCAAAAGGGTCCCGATGGTTTCGATCTCCGTCATCACTCCTTCCTTTAACCAAGGTTCTTTCATTACTGCGACCATTGACAGTGTCTTGGGGCAGGAGGGGGTGGATCTTCAATATATGGTCCTTGATGGAGGATCCAGTGATGAGACTGTCTCCATTTTGAAGAGTTACGGCAGTCGTCTATCCTGGGTATCAGAACCAGATAAAGGTCAGAGTGATGCCATCAATAGAGGGTTCGCTCTTGCGAAGGGTGAGATCTTAGGCTGGTTGAACTCCGATGATCTCTACGTTCCGGGAACTCTAGCCAAAGTTGCCGCGGAGTTCGAGCGGGATACAAACCTGATGCTGCTTTACGGGAAGGCCAACCATGTCGATGCAAACGGCGAGTTTCTGAACGAATACCCATGTGCGGAATTTCGTCTCGAGGCTCTTTCATATGGCTGTTTCATCTGCCAACCCGCCTGTTTTTTTCGTCGATCTCTTTTCGAAGCTGCAACTGGCCTCGATCCGAGCCTTCAATACGCTTTTGACCTTGACTTGTGGATCAAGTTTGGCCTGCTGAAGCAGAAGAATCCTCACTGGGGCTACAATTATATCCCTCAACTCTTGGCCTGTTCCCGAATGCACCGTGGCAGCAAGACTATCGGGCGGAGACACGAAGCGTACCTGGAGATAATTGCTGTAGTGAAGAAGCACTTCAATCACGTCCCATTTAACTGGATCTACGGAGCAGAAGAAGCAGCCAGCGGCCAATATGACGGGTACTTCCGCCGCCACCCATTTAGTCTGTTGCTCCTCTTAAAGAGCCTGCTGAAGTGGGGATGGTCCAATCGCCATGATCCAATCTACATTCTTCGAATCATCGAAGAGTGCTCAAGGCACCCCCGCCAGAGCGCTGACCGAATCGGTAACCGAATCGGAGAGCGGTTTTGAGACCCCTCGTCTCAATAATCACCCCATCGCTGAATCAAGGTCGATTCATTCAGGCTAATATGCGAGAGTATTCAGAAGTAAAGAGTCTGCTGGTGGGCTTAAAACATTCAAAGAGTTGGTCACAATTGTGCGCAAGCACAGCCAGCGTCGTTACTGGCCTGCTCATCTATACTGTGGTTGGGACTCTCTGCAAAAAGAAAGGTGTCGGCGAACCTTAGCTCCGCAATTCCATGGATGAACTCGAACCGCACTTTGAGCCATTGCATCGCGTCAAGGAAACTGAGATTCCTTCTCCTGCTGAGTAAGCGTAACGCGCCGCCGTCGAGCGCTTAATTTTGTCTGG
>DATKMG010000419.1:0-5290 GCA_035541995.1 Terriglobia bacterium | reverse complement strand
CTGCCAATGTTACCGCCCGCTACCAGTGGATGCGGAACAAGGAGGGAGGACAGGAGTACGGAAACCAACAAATTATCGTTCCTGTCAATGAAGAACTATTTGAGAGATTCGTAAAGCCTCGCAGCAAACCCACCACATGGGCAGAGGAGCACGCCAAATATCCGAATCAGCATATCTCATTTGTTCGCCATAACAACAAAGGACCATGGACGATAGATGGTATCGGCAGCCTTGAGGATTTGACACCTCGAACTTACGAGGGATGGGAAAAGAAAGTCAGTTCGTTTAATTCGCCTGAAGCCATTGAGCACGGAAGAACGGCAGACAGCGAGATTCCCCCAACCGGCGTGGTAGCGCCGACCCCAACACCAGAGACAGGCCCTCCCGAGCCTGCCTCTGGGGGGGAACAGCCCAAGCCTCCCGCTCCCGCGAAGCCCGAAACCGAGAAAGTCATCGGCACCTTCCCGGGCGGGCGCGTCGTGGACAGTTCAACCGCCGACCGCATTCAAATCTTCTTCCCCGGCAAGCCCGATGTGTCGGTCCGTATTGCGATGAAGGCAGCGGGCTTCCACTGGAACAAGCACATCGTTGGGTGGACAGCGTATCGTAATGATCGAGCACGCGCAGAAGCTATGCGCATTACCGGAGCCAAGGCTCCTGAGGAGAAGCCAGAAGTCCAGCCCAGCAACGTCAAACCAGTTGAGGCTGAACGTCCAGAACTCAAAGAATCAGTCAGCAAGTGGAAAGTCGGGGATATCGTCGCGTGGGACACCAAGCAAGGCATCACGAAGGTTGGAAAGATTGATGCCGTCCGAACGGCAACCGACCTCGATACCAGAGTCTCGGGCATTCCAGCAGGAGAACCGAATTACCACATCATAGTTGACACTGGAATTCCATGGGTGCATGGGCTGGAAGTGGGGCATCGTGAAGATCAGTTGCGAGAGGCTTCCGAAGAAGATGTTGTCAACGCGAAGCATGGAATTTATCGTCTTGGCCGACTGGTCCATAAGGGCGACATCGTAGAGGTCTCAGGCCCGAACAATAAGCGGTTTCAGGCAATGGTCATGGCGGAGCCGGAGTTTAAAGGGGAGACGGGCGGAGCGGATACTGTTCGTGTCTCAAAGATGCGCGGTGACAAGCCGCTGAAGACTGGGGCAGAAGCAAACGTTGATGTTCCTCATAGTCAGGTAAAGGCGATCATCCGACGCGCCAAGCCCGTTGACCAAGTTCAGGTAATCAGGAAAACACCTCCTCCCGAAGTCCCGAGCGAGACAACCTACAAGCGTGGCGACAAGATCATGTCGTTTGAGACTGAAGCCGAAGCGAAAGTTGCCGCAATGCGAATGGCCGAGGCTAAGGGTTACAGCGAAGAGGCAAAACGTCTGTTGGCCGAAGATCCTTACCAGGAAATAGAAGAATTCGACAAGCCAAAGCCAGAGGAAACAAAAGAGGAGCCCTCCGAACCAAAAGCAGGGACAGCCCTTCGCGGTTCAGTTCTCGGTATGGACGTGGCTGCGCAGGCGGCAAAGGTTGCCGTTGAAAAGAATGTGCTGCCAATCCTAAAGAACGCGAATGTCAGCCTGCATGAAATTCTGACAATTGCAAAGAACTGGATCACGCCTCGGTACGGAGTACCCACAGATGCCCTTGATGCAGTAATGCGCTTAATTGGCGACCGCGCCAAGGCCCAATACTTGATGCAGGAGACGATGGCGGGAATCAAGAAGGCATTCTCCGAAATGCCACAGGAAGATCAGATTGATTTCATCGACCGATACAAGGCAGGAGATGAGCAAGTCACGCCGGAACTGGAAGCAGTAGCAGAGATGTACCGGAAGTCGGACGAAGAACGCTATGCCCTCAAGCAGCAGTACCGGGAAAGCCTACCGCACAAAGAGAACCACTTCCGCGTGTTCTGGAAGGTAATCCCCGGCTCACAGAACGAAAAGCTAAAGCTTTCTCCGGGCCAAAAGGTGCGCTGGAAGAATGCGAACGATGAATGGGCGGAAGGAACCGTGCAATCCGTAAACAACCAGGCAAAGAAGGTAACGGTAAAGCCGAGGGAAGGCGAGCCCATCACGCTTGACCGAAACCAGGTATTCAAGGCGGGAGGATTAGGCGCTATTCTTGGTCGGCGGCCACTTCGCGGTTCGCTGGGTTGGACGAAGAAGTCAACGCTTGCCAGCATCAGTGAAGGGCTACTCATGGGAGGCGAGCCATTCACCTACAATCCCCAAGAACTTTTCGAAATGTCGGTAGCCGACGATATGAAGTTTATTACGGCACAGGAGATGTGGTCTCAAATTGGAGACCTGGGATACCGCAAGTTTGTTAGAAAAGGTCAATCTCCTCCAGCGGGTTATCAACGCCTCGACGATGCGTTGGCACGAGTTTACTTTCCCGTGACCGTGACTCCTAAGGGAGCGAAGAAGGGATTCAAAACGCTTTACGAATCAGGCGAATGGTACGTTGAAGATAACGTACATCGTATTCTGAAAAATCACTTAAGCAGGGACTTGATCCGCGAGAAGCAGTTTGGCCGAAGCCTCATGGCGCTCAAGAACCTGACAACTGGAATCGAGTTGAGCCTTTCTCCGTTCCATTTCTTCTTCGAAACCTATGAAGCAATGAGTTCGGAAATGGGCCTCGGATTCAGCCGCGCATGGAACCTGGGACTGCGCGAGGCAAGACTCAAGGAACTTCCAAGAGCATTGAAGCAGATTGCTTTCTCTCCGTTTGCACCAATAAGATTTGCTACAACAGGAGCGGCAATTCGTAGATTTATGGGATCGCAGGCCGCATTGATGCCCACAAAAGATGAGGATGTCTACGTCCCTTCGCCGGAAGTGAAGCAGAGATATGCAAAGCTCTTTCGTGAATACCCCTACATCTACGACATCGTGACCTCATACTTCCGCGCCGGAGGGAATCTTCGCCAGCACGCAGGGATGAGATTGCAAGCCACGGAAGGATTCAAACAAGCCCTGGCAGACGAAGACTACTTAGGCGCCATCGTGAAAGCGTTTCCAGCATTTACGCAACTCATCATGAAGCCGCTTTTCGATATTTATATTCCAAACTTGAAAATCGCGCTTTATGCGCGGCTTCGGGCTGGGTTGATGGAGGAGCACGCGGATGACTTGGGATCTGGGAAAATGACTCAGGGCGAGCTTGACCGCATGGCCTTAGATTCGGTAGAGAACCGATTCGGAGAAATGAATTTTGACAAGTTGTTCTGGAATCGAACCTTTAAGACTGCTCTCCAAGGATTGTTCCGTTCAGTGACATGGAAGTTCGGAAATATAGGGGAGTTCTCCGGTGCGGCTGTTGGTCAAGGAAGAGAGGTTGGGAAATCGCTTGGCCTCATCGGTCCCGGCAGCGGTGGGGCAAATAAACCGCCAGGAGGCTCGCAGGGAAGCGGCGGATCGGAGCCACCGGAATCGGGAGATTCGGCCGCATACAACCAAGCCAATTTCATGCGAATTCCGAAGCTGGATCACCGGATGGCCTGGGTTCTCGGTCTAGTAATCACAACGGCGGTACTGTCTGAGATTCTCCAATACATAGCAACTGGACTCTATAATGAAAAGAAAACTGGGAGATGGAATCCTCAGCATGTTCGAAACTGGAAAGACGTGATTTACCCAAGGATCGGAGGACTGGATAACCGCGGAAAGCCCAACCGAGTACAGCCGCCAACCTACATTAGAGACCTTCTGCATCTGCTGAAATCGCCATTGGGATACATTCGCTCGTCGCTCTCGGGAATCATTACCCGTTCGCTGGAAGCCCTTGCCAATCAAGACTACCAGAGAGTTAGGATTACCGAACCCGATGACAGTTATCTAGTGAAAGAAGCTAAGCGCGTTGCCCATATCTTCGCATTGCCGTTTGCAGTTCAGCAGGCGTGGGACTCAAAACAGCGCGGCGGTTCGAAGGCCGCAACCGTTGCCGGATTCCTTGGGTTCAGCCGAGCACCTCGGGATGTGGACTTCACACCAGCCGAAGAAATGGCGGTTGGGTTCCTCCAAGCAACTGGCGATTATGGCAGCCGTTCACCCGAACAGGCGAGAGCGCAGAAGGACATTTCAAACCTGATTGCCTACGGAAAGTCTGAAGACAGGAAGGCCGCTATCGCAAAAATCATGGCAATGGAACGGGAGGGAACGCTGAGTAAACGGAAAGCGGACTTGGCAATCAAGAAGATAAATTTCTCATGGCTCCAACAGTTGGAACAACGCCTCACTCTCCCAGAGAAGTTCGATGTTTACGATGTGGCTAGTCCCGAAGAAAAGGTGCAGCTGTGGCCCGTAATTGTTCCTGAAACGCGGCAAGGACAATTGGCAAGACTGCGGCAGATAAGCGAACTTCCAAAGGGAGTGCGGGAAAGAATTGGTAGACGCTGGAATGAGATCATCAGGCAAAGGCCAGAAGAAACCGCAGCGCCAGAAGAAGAGGCACCTCCAGCCGAACCTGAAACTCGACAGCCAAAAGGAATTTACAGGCTGTTCCCTGGGGCTCAGAGGTCTAAACCTGCGCCAATAGAATCCGGAATGGAACAATAGAAAAAGTTCATAGGAATACGGACAATGATGGCCCCATTTGGAACGTCTCTTGCGCGTGATCCTGCCACAAACATAACCGTCGCGAGAATTCATTATTCTGCCGACCCCGAAAAAGATATCGAGTGGGCGCAGAGGATGAAGAAGACCTACCAGTCTCCCTCCCTCTGGGATCAGGACCAGGAAATCAAGTTTGACGCCTTCGCTGGACAATTGGTGTTTCCGGAGTTCCAGAAGGAATACACGGTCATCGAGCCCTATCCGATTCCCCCCGATGTCACCTTTTACATGGGGATTGACCCGCACCCAAGGGTGCCCCACGCCTTCCTTTGGGTAATGGTGGACCGCTTTGAAACGATTACCTGCATTCGAGACTTCTGGCCATCGAGATCCTACGGAATCAGAGGGCCGATACCGGAGGACGATGAACACTACACGATCCCGGAATACGCCAAAACCTGCCTTTGGATGGAGGGTGAGATTCCCGATCTTGCTGCTCCTAATGGGTACACGAATAACGCAGGCAGAAAGCAAGTCCAGAATCGAAGAATTGGCGACCCTGCGGCCAAGGGCTGGCACTCCAATAGAGAGATGGGTAAGGACGAGGCTGAGACGTTCTGGGACAGCTACCGCAACGAGAATATCTACTTGGAAGAGGCAAAAAAAGATTTCCAGGCAGGCAGAGACCGAGTAGGTGAATTGCTGAAACCCCAGGTCTACATGGG
>DATKMG010000418.1:0-8719 GCA_035541995.1 Terriglobia bacterium | reverse complement strand
CAAGTCGATGCTGACTGTTGTCAATCAGGACTCAACAGAGAATACGGTCCAGGTGACTGCTTGGGACTCAACAGGCAACGCAACAGGTTCAACTCGGCTCACGATCCCAGGCTATGGAATGATTTCAGACAACGACATCCTGGGGCGACTCGGATTGGATGGTTCGTATGGGCCCCTTGAGATCGAATCTCTCGATGGCAAGCCAATTCTGGCAGTCTCTCGAGTTTACAGTTCGCTACGAACGGGAGGCTACTTTGAAGGGGTCCCAATCGAGCACTGAAATCTGCAAGCTATAAGCCATAAGGATTTTGAGGATACTGCTGCCATTGTTGTGTAATGTCCTTGAAGTCGGGTCCGCAGAGGTCAAAGGGGAGTGGACAGTGCAGTTTTGTTGTTCATTAGTGGTAATGGACAGAGGCAAATAAGTGGAAGGCCAATTATCCAAAATGCCAATGGGTATGCACTTTAGTGCCACTGATGTTCCCTTTTTTTCACTTAGCACCTTGAGCAGGGGTTGCTTCTAAGGAGATAACTTATTGAAAATGCAAGTCAAAAATCTTTTCGATTGGTTCCCGGAGTTGGTAGCTTTCTTGCTTAGACACCTCAGTCGAGAATCAAGAAAGATAAGTGTGTTAATTTGCGGTTTTCAGACCTCGGCGAAGGTTCAGACGGGTATAGCGTAAAACTAGAGTTCATCATTTGGAATTTGGATTGGGGGATACATTGGTAGCAATTAATGGGTCAGTCCTGGGTCGAAACTACAAAAGCAAGAACGGTCGAGTAGATCTCACTTTTTTAATGTCATATCGGATATGGATTGTCCTTGGCTTTCAACTCCTCGTAGCCTTAATTGCTTATGCCTCAGCCTTCTTCCTCCGCTTTGAGCTGGAACTTCCGAAGGATATTTTTCCGATTTTTATCGCGGCCTTGCCGCTTCACTTACTCTGGCGCTTGGCCACTTGTTATTACTACCGGGTACACAAGAGCTCCTGGCGATTCGCCAGTGTCCAGGATCTGATTGGGATCATTAAAGCCACGGTCGCCGGTTCTCTTGGCATCATAGTCACTCTGGTTTTTGGTTCTCATTTCTATGGTTTCCCACGATCGGTGTTAATCATTGAGCCTTTACTCTTCATCTTAATAAGTGGCGGCGCTCGTTTGATGGTCCGTTACCATCATCAGACGCGTGAGAAAAAGAACGTTAACCGACAAAAGAGACAAAAGAATGTCTTGATTGTAGGTGCCGGGAAGAGCAGCTTCCTGCTGCTGAAGGAAATTCAATCCAACAGTCACCTTGGGATTCACGTGGTCGGCTGTGTGGATGATGATCCGTACAAGAAGAATACCAGTATCCTAACGGTGCCAGTGCTGGGAAATACTGAAGATATCCCCGAACTGGTCGAGCGTTTCGCAATTGACGAAATCATCATCGCCATACCTTCAGCAGACTACAAGGACATTGTTCGGATTAAAGCAATTGCCGAAAGCACGCCGACACGGACTCTTGTATTACCGGGTCTTGTTGACCTGATCAGCGACCAGAAGTTCGTCAGCCAGCTCAGAGATGTTTCTTGTGAAGAACTGCTGGGGAGAGGTGTTATCAAGTTCTGCAGGGATTCGGACCGGGAGGTGCTTGCGCGCGAGATTCGGCGGAAGGCGGTTCTGGTCACAGGAGCCGGCGGGTCTATCGGGTCGGAATTGTGCCGCCAGGTGGCACAGCTGAATCCAGAAATATTGGTCTTATATGAGCGGTACGAGAGCAGCTTGTATGAGACTGAGTTGGATTTGAAGCGGGACTTTCCGAAATTGCAGGTCCTCCCTGTGTTAGGAGATGTCCTGGACCGCGAGAAGCTCAGGCGTGTCATTCGGGAAAATGACATAGACCTGATCTACCATGCAGCCGCCTACAAGCATGTTCCCATGATGGAACGAGAACCCCTAGAGGCGGTGAGGAATAACGTGTTTGGGACGCTGAATGTGGCCGAGTTGGCCTGCGAGTGCGGCGTGGAAAAATTCGTCCTTATCTCCACTGACAAGGCAGTCCGGCCCAGCAACGTAATGGGGGCTACCAAGCGGGTGGCTGAGATGATCATAGAAGGGTTGGTTGGCAATTCCACCCGGTTCGTAGCAGTACGTTTCGGCAACGTCCTTGGGAGTAACGGGAGTGTGATCCCTCTGTTCAAGAAGCAGATTGCCTCGGGTGGACCGGTCACCGTCACCCACCCGGAAGCCACGCGATATTTTATGTCCATTTCAGAGGCCGTTCAGTTGGTCATGATCGCAGGCACCATGGCCAAAGGCGGCGAAGTTTTTCTTCTTGACATGGGAGAACCGGTCAAGATTATGGATTTGGCCAAGAACCTGATTCGTTTTTCCGGGCTTGAACCCGATAAAGATATCGATTTTGTGTTTACGGGGTTGCGGCCGGGTGAGAAGCTCCACGAGGAGCTTTATTGGCAAGGAGAAGGAATAGCCTCGACTAAAAACAAGAAGATCACGGTCTGGAATTCAGATGGGTTGGAAAAGGACCTTCTGTTCAACGGAATCAAGAGACTCGACGAGTCCTTAAAGCGGCGAGACGTCGAGGGGGCTTTGTCCTTGCTGTCGGAGATTGTTCCAGAAGCCAAGCTGAGTCCTCTCAAAATGGCTCATGCCCAATCTCCGTCGTTAATCCACGTGCGTCATGGGTAAACGCCCGACCAGAGAGGAAGTGGCCAAAAATCCTCTCGTTAAGGAAGCTGCTCTTAGCATAGAAACTCCTCGTCCATATTGGGAACGCTGCTTCCCAATCCCAATAAAGAGCGACAAAAGGGCCAAGGTCAAGGGATTTTGTTGCCTCTCGCTGTACAACTTTTTTAATTTGAACGACTTGCCGAAAGGCCTTGGTTCTCCTGCGAGTGCCAGAGAATCCTGAGGTGTCTTCGTAAAGACCCAAGGCAAAAGGCCTCTCGGAACTGCTGAAGCAGGTGGCCGTTCGAAGATCAGCTCGCACCTTGAAGAGTCTTAGCACTTGTTTTGAGTATTAAATATGACCGAATTGTCGTTCATCCCTTACAACCTTCCATCAATAGGAGATGAGGAAATCGAAGAGGTCGTTGCGACCTTGAAGTCCGGTTGGCTGACGACCGGTCCTAGAACCACCCGGTTCGAAAAGGAGTTTCGAGCCTACTCTCGCGCGCCTTTTTCGTTGGCCGTCAATTCCTGTACGGCCGGACTCCATCTGGCACTCGCAGCCTTGGGAATCGGACCAGGAGAAGAAGTGATTACCACGCCCCTGACTTTCTGTGCAACGGTAAACACAATTCTCCAGGTTGGAGCCACGCCCGTGCTAGCCGATGTCGGAGCGGACGGGAATCTCGACCCCCAGTCCGTTGCGAGCCGAATCACGCCTCGGACCCGGGCGATTATCCCTGTTCATCTAGGGGGATTGCCTTGCGACATGGATTCGATCTGGTCTCTTGCCAAGCAACATAACCTCTATGTTGTGGAAGATGCAGCGCATGCTGTAGGTTCGCATTATCGGGGATTCCCGATTGGAGCTGGGAATCCAGAGACCGGCTGCCGTAGCGATGTCGTTGCCTTCAGCTTCTATGCCACCAAGAATTTGACCACCGGTGAAGGTGGCATGTTGACAACTCATAACATGGATCTGCTTGAGAAAATGCGGATTCTCTGCCTCCATGGAATCAGTAAGGATGCCTGGAATCGTTATTCGGAAAAAGGGAATTGGTATTACGAGGTCGTGGAATGCGGGTTCAAGTACAACCTCAGTGACCTCCAGTCTGCAGTTGGGATTCACCAGCTGCACAAGCAGGAGTCCTTTATTGAAAAGCGATCCCAGTACGCAGAGATGTACCAACAGGCCTTCGCTGATATTCCGGAAGTGGAGCCTCCTCCCAATCACTCGACGTGCCGTCATTCCTGGCATCTTTATGCGCTCCGACTTCAATTAGGCATGCTGAAGATCGACCGAGCTGAGTTCATTCAGGCCTTACGTGAACGGAGCATCGGCGCAAGCGTTCATTTCATCCCTATTCCCATTCATCCCTACTATTCCCGACTTGAGTCGATTGCGCAGAGCCCGTGTCCACGAGCATTGAAACTCTATCCCCGCCTAGTCTCGCTACCACTGTATCCGGCGATGACGGAAGAACAGGTTGCCCGAGTGACTGCGGCAGTCAAAGAGATAGTATGTGCATCCCGGAGAACCAAGTCACATGGGATTTGAGTGACAGGTTGGAATAGCTGCCTAAGACCTGTAAGAACCGGGAGGGAGGGTTCCACTCTTAGTCTAGTTTCTGTCGCGAAACGCCTGAAAAACGGCATAAATACTGATGTTGAAAGCGGCGAATAGATTGGGTCTCTCTCTGCGACAATGGAGATGTTCCTTCGTTCTAGAGCCGCAGACTCCTTGAGAGGCAGGAGTCTGCGCTACTCCTCACAATTCGACAGGGTAGCGCGGACCTGTGATTCTACAGGTCCGCGGCTCTAAATGTGGCTAGGAAGTGGGGGGGAGTTTTCTGCAGTCACCCAGTTTCGCGACAGAAACTAGTCTAGGTCCTCTTTGCCTGGTACAGGCCCGTCGAGGTGTCGATAATGCTCTCTCCTCGTAATGCGATAGAAGAAATCGTTGCGGGAATATGGGCGGAGGTTCTTGGAGTCCAGCGCGTCGGGATTCATGAGGAGTTTCTTGAGCTGGGAGGCAACTCACTACTAGCCATCAAGATGGTTTCACGCATCAACAGGAAGTTCCAAGTCGACCTCCCAATGAGCGCATTTTTTAAACACCCAACCGTAGCTAGTCTGGCAGACGTTCTTCAAGCCGCCGCCACGAAAGGAAGGAACCAGGACGTTCCGGCATTGGTCAGGGGTCCCCGATCAGGGACGGATTTTCCTCTCTCTTTTGCCCAGGAGAGGCTCTGGTTTCTCGATCAGCTTACGGAAAGCTCCACGGCTTACACGATTACTTTGTGCGTGCGATTGGCCGGGCCTTTGAATGTCGTAGCCCTGGAACAGAGTTTCAATGAAATCATCCGTCGCCATGAGATCCTTCGGACCAACATTGTGACCATTAACGGTCATGCAGTCCAACGCATCGCCTCGGAAAGAAGGCTTTCTTTGGCAATTGTTGATCTTCCAGGCATCCCGGAGTCAAGGCGAGTTGCCAAGTCCCGTTCTCTTGCGAAAGCAGAGGCCAGACGCCGATTTGATTTACAGAACGATTCCTTACTGCGATTGAAGCTGCTTCGTTTCGAAAAAGAAGATCACACCCTGCTGATTCAAACCCATCACATAATTTTTGATGGCTGGTCTGTGAGAATTCTTTTCGATGAATTGGAAATCCTCTATCAAGCCTTTCTTGAAGGGAGGTCTTCCTTACTTCCTGAACTGCCTTGTCAATACGCTGACTATGCAGTTTGGCTGCGTGAGTGGCTGCAAGGTGATGTCCTCGACCGTGAGAGGGACTACTGGAAGAATCAGCTTGCCGGTGCACCTTTTCTCCTCAAACTGCCGATGGATGCAACGCGCGCCGCCTCACGTACGCACCGCGGGAAACGAATCACGCTGCAATTAAGCCGCGACTTATCCAATTCCTTAAAGGTCCTGGGCCAACAACATGCGGCTTCACTCTTCATGGTCCTCCTCACTGCATTTCAGATCCTCCTGCATCGCCTCTGCGGGCAAGAAGAGATTGTAATCGGGGTCCCCATAGCCAATCGTCGGCGTTTTGAAACCGAAGGGGTGATTGGATTCTTCATCAATAATCTCGTTCTGCGTCTCCAGTCCCGCGGGAATCCTACGTTTCTGGGGTTCTTGGAAAGACTTCGGCAAGTAACCCTGCAAAGTTACGAACATCAGGATTTCCCCTTTGAAAAGGTCGTCGAGCAACTCGATCCTGAGCGAAATTTGAATCTGACCCCGTTGTTCCAGGTGTTTGTTAATGCTCACGCTTACTTCAGGGAATCCTTTCGGCTGTGTGGTCTGCGATCCGAAGTCTTGTCGTTTCCTGAAACCGAGTCGAAGTTTGATATGACCCTTTACATCCGGGACGAAACGGATTGCGTTCTTTTGGATTTGGTCTACAACGCTGATTTGTTTTCGGCCAGCCGGATCCGAGAATTACTCAACCAATATCATCTTCTTCTGCAGCAAATTGTCATTGAGCCCACCAAGCCGGCTGGCGAATATTCCTTGGTGACACCTGAAGCCAAACGGATATTGCCTGATCCCACGGTGCCCTTGCCTGCTTCGGAGCAACCCTTGGTGACCTCACAGTTCTTATCCTGGGCAGAAGAAGTCCCGGATCATCCCGCCGTGAAGCTGGGAAATCGAACCTGGAGCTATGCGGCGTTGGCACAGCGAGCCTCCGAACTAACCCGGAAACTCTGGACAATGGGACTGCAGAAAGGAGATGTCGTTGCGGCAACCGGGCCTCGAAGTTTCGGGTTGATTGTGGGAATGGTGGCGGCATTTCAGAGTGGTGGGGTACTAATGACCCTTGATCCGGCTTTGCCTCCCAAGCGTCGTCGATTAATGCTGGAGCAAGCAGGAGCCCGATACCTGTTGGTGGTCGACGGGGCCGACGTTCATGATTTGTTGACTGTGTCCTCGTCACCGACCCTTTTGACTCTCGGTGCGGATAATGGGAAATGCGGAAAACTCGACCTCGGTGTGCCCTCCAAACCATGCATCCCCCAGGCAGCCAGAGCGTGCGATCCAGCCTACATATTCTTCACTTCGGGCTCCACTGGTGTCCCGAAAGCAGTGGTGGGTGTTCATCGGAGTCTGAGCCATTTTTTGAATTGGCAGCGCCGGACTTTCCAGGTGGGGCCCTCGGACCGTGTGGCCCAGTTGTCCGGCCTTTCTTTTGACGTCGTACTGCGCGATGTGTTTCTACCCTTAACCAGCGGCGCCACGATTTGTCTGCCAGAGGAAGCCGAGGGTTCAGTTCCGGGTCAAATATTGCCCTGGTTAGGTCGTGCGAAGGTCACACTCCTGCACGCTGTTCCTTCCTTAGCTCAGTCCTGGCTGGCGACGTGCACTGAAACTGTCGATTTAGAATCTTTGCGGACCGTGTTCTTTGCCGGCGAGCCGTTAGCTGAGGGTCTTGTTCGACTCTGGCGGGAGAACCATCATTTTCAAGGAACCATAGTTAATCTGTACGGGCCCACAGAGACTACACTGGTAAAATGCTACTTTGAGGTCCCGACTCCAGCCAAACCCGGAATTCAGCCCGTAGGGTATCCACTGCCAAACACCCAAGCAATGATCATGAAAAAAGGACGGCAGATGTGCGGCTTGGGTGAAATTGGAGAGATCGTTTTGCGTACCCCTTTCCGCAGCCTGGGTTATGCCAACGCTCCGCAAGAAACCGCAGAGCATTTCGTCGCGAATCCATTTCGACAGGATGAAGACGATTTACTCTATTTGACAGGAGACCAAGGCCGTTATCTACTGGATGGGTCCCTGGAGTTTCTTGGGCGGCTCGATCACCAAGTGAAGATCCGAGGGGTCCGTGTCGAGCCTGACGAGATCTCAGCGATTCTTCTACTCCATCCTGCTGTTCAGTCTTCAGTCGTCATCTCCATCGATAGGTCCCCGGATTCTCCTGTTCTCGTTGCTTATGTTGTGGCTCGTGCGCGCTGTGAAGAACTCAAGAATGAACTGAGGCGGTTCTTGTTGTTGCACTTGCCGACCACCTTGGTTCCTTCAAGGTTTGAATTCTTGGAGAGCATGCCACTAACCCCAAACGGGAAAGTGGACCGCAGCGCATTGCCCTTGCCTGACATACTTGACAGTAGGATAGGACAACCCCTGGAGAAGCCACGGAACCCCATTGAGAAAGAACTCGCCATAATCTGGGCCGATGTGTTAAAGGCTTCCAATTTTGGAATCTATGACGACTTTTTTGAGTTAGGTGGGCATTCTCTACTGGCCATGCAGGCCATCTCGCGAATAAGCGAGACCCTCAAGGTGAACTTGCCTCTGCGAACCCTGTTTGAATCTCCAAGGATCGCAGATTTGGCAAACAGGATTCTCGAGAGATTCCTGAAGGAGCTTGACTCTTCAGACTTGAAAGAGTCGCAAGGGGGGATGACACATGGCATCCGAACGGAGCAGAGAACACAGCGTAAACGAATGGTCTGAATTATCTCCAGCCAAGCGCCAGTTACTGGAACGAAGGTTTTTGGGACAATTGGCCGGTAACCCTAGATCCGCGAAGGTTCCCCGCCGAACGGGGAGTGGGCCTTTTCCTCTGTCATTTGGCCAACAGCGGCTTTGGTTTCTAGACCAGATAGAACCTTCGAGCCCTCTTTACAGCGTTGGTTGGGCTGCGGAGCTCCGGGGCCCACTGAACCTCGACGCTCTACGCCTGGCGTTCAACACCATTGTGAAGCGCCACGAATCTTTGAGAACCACTTATTCTCATTTCGATGGGAGCCCCGTTCAAGTAATTGCCGAAGACCGACTTGTAGAGTGGTCGTTGTTCAATTTGGAGACAGCCGACCCAGTATCGCAAACCAGCGATGTGAATGTCATCCTCAAAAAGGAAGCTCAACGTCCCTTTGACCTGTCGCGAGACCTGATGCTGAGAGCCACTCTGATTCGTCTGGGTCCTGAGCAGGCCATCCTGCTGATCGTGATCCATCACATCGCCTCGGATGGCTGGTCGATGGGGGTGTTGTTGGAAGAGCTGCGGGCCGGCTATGCAGCCTTC
>DATKMG010000417.1:0-9883 GCA_035541995.1 Terriglobia bacterium | reverse complement strand
TTAGGGAACACAACGTGTACCGCTGGGCCGGAGACCTGGTAGCGAGTCTCTGTGAGGTTCGGCCCGAGAACGAAGGGACTGAGGAGCCGTCACGCGCCAGAGCATTGGTTGTTTGACCTGTGTTTTCCTTCGCACTCGTAGCTGGACTCGGAGGGAGGGAACCGTTCTATTCGGACCCGGCTCTGTGCAAGGATTCAAGGGACCGGCTGGTAAAGGACGGAGCGGAATGGTTCTTTCTTACACACATCGGGTTTGAAAGGGGAAAGGTAAGGTGGGTCGTGCAGTGTATTGGGAAGGATTTTGATCAGCTCCTGTGCGATGTGGCTGTTTCACCACGATCGGTCCTTTTGCTGGATTATGACGGAACGCTGGCCCCGTTTTGCCAATCCCGTCACCGGGCTTATCCGTACCCGGGTGTTTCATCCCTCATAAAGGAGATCATGGATAGCGAACGTACACGGGTTGTCATTATTACAGGTCGCCGCGCCGTTGACATCATTTCACTACTTGGTCTTCTACCCCACCCGGAAATCTGGGGATCGTACGGTATGGAACGTTTAAGGCCAACTGGTTCTTACGAGTCTCCACGCATGAGCTGGGAGGTAAAGGAAGGTCTGAAGAATGCGGGCAATTGGCTGGCTAAGCGGGACCTCCAGCATATCGGAGAGCGCAAGCCGGGAAGCCTGGCGGTTCACTGGCGCGGGCTGGCGCAAGCTACAGCAAAAGAGATCCGCGAACAGGTCCTTGAAGGATGGCAACCGATCGCCGAGCGTTGTCATATGGCGCTGGTCGAATTCGATGGTGGTCTGGAGATTCGCATCCATGGATACAATAAGGCCAGTGCTCTGAGCGTCATCCTAAAGGAGATTGGGCCGGAAGTCCCCATTGCCTGCCTGGGCGATGACAGCACGGACGAACAGGCTTTTCGCTGTCTTGGTGATCGTGGCCTCAGTGTTCTGGTGCGCCCCGAATGGCGCCAAACGGAGGCTAGTGCCTGGCTTAAGCCCCCTGAAGAGCTTCTCAGCTTTCTGACTCTGTGGCTGATCGCATGCCGGGGGGATCGACAGAAGCGATCTGCAAGGCAAACCAATGGTGAGCACAAACAGTCGGCGGGTGAGCACGATATCGCGTCTTGAAAGGTGACGCTCCCCGGCTAGCCAATCTCCAACTTTCCAAAGCCGAACCTTCAGATCGATGGACACCAGAAGATGCGCTTGATCTATTTATACTGGGGAAAACCCACTTATCCCCTTTTTTCCTTACTGCCCCA
This sequence comes from Terriglobia bacterium, assembly GCA_035541995.1. Lineage (GTDB taxonomy): Bacteria > Acidobacteriota > Terriglobia > Versatilivoradales > Versatilivoraceae > DATKMG01. The sequence goes on along the minus strand of DATKMG010000417.1, from coordinate 8,613 downwards.
AGCCACGCCCAAGTGGAATATCATGAGAAAAATGCCTTGTGAACTTGAAGAAGGGCCTTCTCAAGGTCTTTCTCATGGATGACCAGGACTATACTGTTGGGAGAGGCGCCCTCGGTAATCAGGTCAAACTTGAAATGAGGAACGCTGGACAGCAACTTGGCTGAGGTCTCTGGGATTTCTCTGATGCCCTGTCCGACCAGGCAAAGAGAAGCTCTCTCAGAACACACCTTGACCTCCCCTAAACGTCGCAACTCTTCAGCGAGCAAACCGATCTTCTTATCATTCCCGAAAGCCAGAGCCACAGAGACATTGGAAACAACAGCAAGATTTGGAGGAACCTGGTGCCTGTCTATCAAATCGAATACTGACTTGAGAAACTCTGATGCTGACTGGGAACGACTTGACGTAAGATGCAGTAGTGACAAGCCGCGCTTGTAGGCCACCGACTTGGCCTGGCAGGCTGCGGAGGAGCCTTCGCCGTAAATCACTGTTCCTGCTGCTTCTGGCTGCAGGGAGTTGAAGATATGAACAGGAATTCCCTGCCGTGCGGCCGGCCAGATGGCGCTTGGATGTAACAGTTTAGCGCCAAAATAGGTCAACTCAGCCATTTCTTCGAAGGAGGCTGCCTCGACAGTCCTGGCTTCTGGAACCATCACTGGATCCGCCGTCATCAGGCCACTCACATCCTTCCAGATTTGGATATCTTCAGCCCCCAGCGCCGCACCGAAGATCGCAGCGCTGTAATCGGATCCCTCAAATCCCAGGGTGGTCGTGGCACCATCACGGGTCGAGCCAATGAAGCCCTGGAGAACCGGTACCCGTTCGGAGGCTAATTCCGAGAGCACAGCGGCTCGCACTTTTTCTTCTGTCTCGCCTGGAATGGGTGACGCCCGAGTGAAGTTATCATCCGTAATAAGCAGGCTTCGTGAATCCAGCAGGATGGCTTCGACGTTCCTCACCTTCAAGGCAGCGGCAAGAATTGCTGAGGAGATCAGTTCGCCATAGGCAGCCATTGCATCCTGGCTTCTGGGGGAGAACTCGCGCAAAATCGCAATCCCACGAACCAGGTCCCGCATTTCCTCAAAGTATCCTTGCACAGTGCTGTGCACAAGGAGGTCCTGGAACCCGGGAATTGCTGCCCTGGCTTCAGTGAGGTGATAGTCTTCCAATTCTGCAATGAGCCTCAGAGTTTCCTTGGTCCGGTTTTCGGAGGCTAGTTGTGCAGCTTGCAGCAACTTCCGTGTTGTCTTGCCCATGGCTGAAACGACAACTACCGGCCGTCGGTCGAGGTGGGCTCGAACAATTCGGGCAACTCGATCAATAGAGCTGGCGTCCGCAATGGAGCTCCCGCCGAATTTCATTACAATCGTCTTCATTAAGGTCCAGTCCTTTCCAAGCCCCAGTCTCGACTGAGTGTCTCTCTTTGAGAAGGACAATTAACCACGAAGGGCGAAGGATTACAAAGAAAAACTTTGAAAGGAAGCGGCGGTATAGAAACCCTCGCTTAACGAAAAGTTGCTCCTTCAAAGGGCGCCGTGAAAGACGGGGACATTTGTCGGTTCTGAAGTGGCTACAAGATCGCCTTGATCATTTCTGATCTCATACTGGACGTCAATTTGCGCCGTTTTCGATATCATGGCCGCCACGGAACAATACTTGGTTTCTGAGAGTCGGATGGCATCTTCCACAGCCTTCGGAGCAATCTCCGTCCCGCGGAGTATATGTTTCACATTAACGTGGGTGAAAATGCTGGGTGGCTCTCCCTTTTGCTCTGCTGACAATAAAACCTGGTAGCTGTTGATTTTTTGGCGCTTTTTCCTCAAAATGCTGATCACGTCAAAGGCTGTGCAACCTCCCAGGCCCATTAACACCAGTTCAATGGGTCTACAGCCGGTGTTACCATGCTTGTCGTCGATCACGACGGCGTGGCCGCTCCCGGACTGAGCAACGAATTGACGGTTCTCTCCCTCCTCTGTCGTTAGCGTAATCTTTGCATCAATCATGTTTTAGGCTAGACAAAGCGACTCTCATAGCTTCCTGCTTTCAATTTTGCTCGTCCCCTCAACCGGCACTTCTACCTGCTGCTCACAAGAAAGGGAAAATCGTGATGTCGGGTGTAGGGAGATTGAACCGATAGTTTGAGATGTGTCGCTCTGTATAGATTCCTTTCTTAAGATTGCCCTGACTTTACACCTAGCTTCTTCAAGAATGTTTCCATCAAACACCAGTTTGTCAGAGCCGACTGAAACAAATTAACTCCAACGAATGCGGTGAACAGATACCAATAAGAGTTCACCCAGTGGCCCAGGGCCAGACTGGCCATAACGAACGTTCCTGCGATTAACCGAATGTACCTTTCTAGATTCATAATCCCTCCCCAAGAAGATATAATTGAGCTTTTTTGATCAGACTGTAATCGCCTTCTTCAAGTTCACCACCGCGGATGAAAATGGCGGTCATGGGGGTAGCGTGGGAGCCGATCTCCGAGCGGCGATCAATTTGAACCGGGCTGCCGCCCCGACGGGTGACGGCGGTCACATGCGCGACCCTCCAGAAATCTCGCATCTTCAAGGAAGATTCTAAGACACAGCCCCAGCTAGAATTCCCCCTATTCTTTCGCGCCTCCTGCGTTCACTTAAATAGTAAAGAATTGGGACGGTCATCCGCGATAGCAGCAACGAGGCCACTTCGCCGGCCATCAATGAAATCGCTAATCCCTGGAAGATGGGATCAAAGAGGATGACAGCCGATCCCACTATGACAGCAGCGGCTGTCAGCATCATCGGCCTGAATCGCACAGCTCCTGCATCGACTACGGCCTCAGCCAGCGGCATTCCTTGTTTCAACCGCAACTCAATGAAATCGACCAGAATGATGGAGTTTCTCACCACAATTCCCGCTCCGGCAATAAAGCCAATCATGGAAGTCGCGGTAAAGAATGCCCCCAGGAGTCCGTGAGCTGGAAGGATCCCGACCAGAGAGAATGGGATTGCCGCCATAATAACGATAGGAGTCTTAAAAGACTGGAACCAGGCCACCACCAATACGTAGATCAGCACGAGCACAGCAGCAAAGGCCAAGCCAAGATCACGAAACACCTCGTAAGTGATATGCCACTCGCCATCCCACTTCATAGCCAGCTTCTGGGAGGTCAAGGGTTGGTGGGAGGTGTATTGCTCGACGCGATAGCCTTCCGGGAGTCGCAGGTTCTCAACCTTCGGTCCCATGTCAAGAATGGCATAGACCGGGCTTTCCACCACGCCGGCTACGTCTCCGGTGACATAGACGACCGGCATCAGATTCTTGTGGTAAATGCTCTTGTCGATCATGGTCTCACGAACGCGCACTAATTCGCCTAAAGCAAGCGGCGCAGCCGAAGCATTTCCAGCGATCTTGATTGCTTTGAGTCCCTCGATGCTGGAGCGCTCAGCCCTGGGCAGGCGAACCAGTATGTCCAGGTCTTCCTTCTCTTGGGGTTGATGAATCAGGCCGGCTGGAAAGCCGGCAACGCTGAGCTGAAGGGTTTTCGAGATTTGTTCAGTCGAAATCCCGTGCAAGGCCGCTTTTTCCTTGTCGACAATGATTTGATACCGAGGTTGGTCGTCCTCGACGTACCAGTCCACGTCCACGACTCCAGGAGATCGCTCGAAGATAGCTCGCACTTGTTTCGCGACTTCGATCTGCCGGGAATAATCGGGTCCGTAAATTTCCGCCACTAGGGTCTGCAGGACGGGAGGCCCAGGGGGGACCTCCGCCACTTTAATCCTGGCTCCGTAGGCATTGGCAATCTCGTCCAACCGAGGCCGTACTCGCTTGCTGATATCGTGGCTTTGAGCCTTGCGGTCATGTTTGGGAAGAAGGTTGACTTGAATGTCGGCCACGTTGGGGCCTCGCCGCAAGTAGTAGTGTCGGACCAGGCCGTTGAAGTTATATGGGGAGGCCGTTCCCACGTAGGTTTGGTAATCGGTCACTTCCGGCACGGAACTCAAATAGTCGCCCATTTCACGAGCCACCCTGGCCGTCTGCTCCAATGTGCTCCCTTCCGGCATATCGATGATGACCTGAAACTCGCTTTTATTGTCAAACGGCAGCATTTTCACGGTCACAAATTGAAAGTAGACGAGGGACATCGCCGCCAGGAGCAGCAGAACTACTCCGCCCAAAAATCCCCACCGCAGCATAGGCTGCCGCAGAATTGGCGTCATCACTCGGCGATAGAGCCGAGTCGTCCAGTCCTCCTCACCGTGTCCTTCCCGCTTTTCTCCCCCAGGAAGCGCCTTACGATGGAGGAGCCGCAAAGACGCCCAAGGGGTCACCACAAATGCCACCAACAACGAGAAAATCATGGCGGCTGAGGCCCCTATCGGGATGGGCCGCATGTACGGTCCCATGAGCCCTCGCACGAAGGCCATCGGCAAAATGGCCGCAATGACCGTAAAAGTGGCCAGGATTGTAGGGTTCCCCACCTCGTCCACTGCTTCCAATGCGACCTCAATCAGCCTTCGGCCCTGATTCTGCGGCATGCGGTAATGCCGTACCGTGTTCTCAACAACCACAATAGCATCGTCCACCAGGATGCCGATTGAGAATATGAGGGCAAAAAGCGTGATCCGATTCAGCGTATATCCGTACAGGTAGAAGACTGTCAGTGTCAAGGCCAGAGTCACAGGAATGGCCACCGCCACGATCCCGGACTCTCGAAAACCCAAAGTGATCCAAACCAGAAGTGTTACCGAAAACACAGCGATCGCCATGTGGAACAAGAGCTCGTTGGATTTCTCTGCCGCTGTTTCGCCGTAATTCCGTGTCGCCGTCATCTCCACATCGCTGGGGATCAAGGTGCCTTTGTACGCGTTGACTTTCTCAAGGACTTTGTCTGCAACAAGGACAGCATTTGTTCCTTTGCGCTTGGCAATAGCCAGGGTAACGGCCGGGAAGTTCTTGCCACTGGCCACATCAAATCGAGGGATGGCTTTGGCTGCAGCCGCCGGGCCGGCGCCAAAGAAAACATACTGGCTCGGCTCTGCAGGTCCGTCGGTGATCTCGGCTACATCGCGGAGATAGATTGGCTTTTGATCGACCGCTCCGATCACAAGATTCTCCACGTCCTTCGAACTCTGGAAGAAGCCCCCGGTTTCGACTACCAGTTCCCGGTTAGACTGGGAAAAACTCCCTGCCGACAGTTTCTGGTTTTCCTGCTGCAATCTGGCCATCACGGCCAGAGGTGTCAAGTGGTAAGCTGCGAGCCTGGCGGGACTCAGGGTCACTCGAACCTGCCGACGTTGTCCTCCGATGATGGTTGTGCTGGACACGTTATCGACCTGTTTCACGACGTCGTCCAACTGGGCGGCAATGCGGCGCAGGCTGTAGTGGTCATAACTCTTACTCCAGAGAGTGAGGGCGAGAACCGGTACATCGTCGATATAACGGGGCTTAATCAGGGGGGGCGAAGCTCCTGGGGGAATCAGGTCGAAATTGGCGAACATCTTCTGATTGAGCCGAACGATGCTTCTTTCTTCATCTTCCCCAACGTAGAACCTGACCACCGCCATGGCAAATCCGGGGCTAGAGGTGCTGTAGACGTACTCCACTCCGGGAATTTCCCAGATCAATTTCTCCATCGGTTTGGTAACGCGCTCTTCGACTTCCTTGGCACTGGAACCGGGCATCTGGACAAAGACATCAATCATCGGAACAATGATCTGGGGTTCTTCTTCCCGGGGCAAAACCAGGACTGCAAACATCCCCAGCAGAATGGAGCTGATAATGATGAGCGGAGTGAGTTTCGAATCGATGAAGGCTCCTGCCAGTCTGCCTGCTACTCCCAGGCTGCTCATCTCACAACCTCCACTTTGCCCCCGTCTCGAACAGTGTTCATGCCCTCCACGACATATCGCTCGCCGCTTTCCAGACCGGCCAGCACTTCAACTGCTTCAGGCGTGGTCTCGCCGAGCTTCAAAAGGCGGAGCCTTGCCACGCTATCCTTGTCGACCACGTAGACTCCCTCCAACTGCCCTTCTCGAATCACGCATCCTTTCGGCAACCACATGCCTGCTATCGTCCCCACCTGGAAGTAAGCTTCTCCATACATTCCGGAACGAAGATCAGTATGAGCCGGAAGATTAATTTTGACCAAATAGGTCCGGCTGGCGGGATCAGCTGAAGGCCGGACTTCTGCAACTGTCCCTCGCATTTCAGCTACGCTGAGGGAATCGACCTTGACAGAGACTGTCATCCCGGTCCGTACCTTTGAAACCTGGTTTTCTTCAACCGGCACCTCTAATCGATAGCGGCCTGCATCCTCAACGATCAGCAACGGCGCACCCGGAACAGACAGGCTTCCGGGTTCAGCATGCCGCTCAACCACGACACCATCCATTGGTGCCCGTACCTCTGTGTAACTTTGCAGCGACTGGGAGGCACTGAGATCCGACTGGGCTTGTTGAATTCTGGCCTGGACTTGTCGTTTCTTCGCCTGAAGGGCTTCAAATGAAGCAACCGCCGCCCTATGTCTGGTCTGGATTTCATCAAATTCCTGGGGGCTCACCGACTTCTGTTCTGCCAGTTCCTGGAATCGCTTCAGTGTTGATGATGCGAGCTGGAGGTTGGCCTGGGCTGCTTCCAGGCCTCTTTCAACTTCCTGGAGTGTCATGCTGGCCTCCTGCATTCCGGCCTCCGACTTTCGAACCATGGCATCTGCCTCACGACCGTCGATCACGACCAATACCTCACCTGCTTTCACGCGGTCGCCCTCACGGGCTCGCACTTCCAGGATTGTTCCCATCATCTTGCTAGCCAGAGGCGCTGTGGTGACGGCTCGCACCGTGCCGGAGGCTTTATAGATTTGCTGCCCTTCTCGGGGTAGAGAGACTTCAACCTTGACTTTGGAAGATGTTCCTGTGACCTCATTCAATGGTTCATGCCTGGTCGCGGGCCCACAACCCGCCAGTGAAGCCAGCAAAGTAACTGTAAAGACTGCTTTGAGAACAAGCTTCATTTATGGTTCCTCGCTATTTCTGCTTCCATGGATCTTCAGAAGAGCCCCACCAAGATCTTTTCCTCAGGTGTTCATAGATGGAAGACTTCTCGATCAAGAATCCGCAAGCCCTTCACTCGAAGATCGATGCGGAAATCGTGCCCAGGCGACCCATCTGCAATTCCAAGCTAGCCCGACTGAGTCTCTGGTCGAACAACGCGCGCAGATACGTGGTCTTGGCACCCGTGGTGGCTGTCTCGGCCCTCAAAAGGTCTGTAATCGTCGCCAGGCCTGCCTGATATCGGTTTCGAATAATCCGAAGACTCTCGTCGGACTGAGCAGCAGCCTGTTCATTGACAACGATCCGTTCTCCTGCCGTCTGCAATTCCAGGAAAGCCTGCTGGACCTGTAACCGGATACTCTGGGCCAGATGATCCTCCAGCGCTCTTTGCCTGCGCTCCTGGAAGCGGCTTTCCGCCAAGCGGGCCTGATCCGCTCTTCCGTTGAATAAGTTAAAATGCACGTTCACGCCGAGCAGCCAATTGTTCCCTTGCGTCGTCCAATACTTGTTGCTGTCCGTCTCCCAGCTCCCGAACCCACTCACCGTAGGCCAAAACTCAGACTTGGCCGATTCCTCAGCCAGCTTGCTGCTCTGGTTGGCCAATTGAGCCTGCTTGAAATCCGGGCGGATCTCCAGCGCTTGCTTCTGCAACTGGGCTAGATCCAAAGATTCGGCGGACATCGGCTTGAGCGGCTTCACCAATGTATAAACCCGATCCAGATCCACACCCATCTCGAAATTCAGATTGGAGCGGGCCAGGTTCACCTGGTTGCGGGCCCTCACTAGTTCTTCGTTCTGGGAGGCCAAATGAACCTTGACACTCAGCATATCGGATTCGACTGCCAAACCTGCTTTAAAGGAAATTTGGGCCTTCTCCAGGTCTGCGTTGGCGCTCTTGACGGCGTCTTCATCCACCCGAACCATTTCTTCCGACAGGAGAACCTGATGGTAAGCCTTGATGACCCGAAAGGTCAGGTCTGACTGTGTTTTTTCCAAATCCTTCTCCGAGATTTCCTTCCCCTTTCGTGACAATTTGACCCCTTTGCGAACACGCCCAAAATCAAACACCAATTGTGTAAAAGAAAATCGGTTTTGAATGTTAGTCAAAGGAGACGGATAGTTTAGTTGGTTCAAAGCAAAGTTCTCTTCTGTAAACCGGCCCTGGTTCAGAAGGTTACCAAAGACGTAGACCGGGTTGTTGCTTCGCGTGGAATTCTGGTCAAATGCGAGCTTCGGGAAATAACCGGACTGAGAAAATTGGATTCGAGCATCTGAGACATTGATGTTCTCCCGGGCAGCCTTGATCAGATTGTTGTTTTCCAAAGCCAGCTGAATTGCTTTCTCGAGCGTCAACGTGTCCTTGGAATCCTGTGCAAAACTGATTTGTGCACAAAAGCATAGAGTTATGGCAGCTGACAATAGGAGTTTCATGAAATTCCCCCTTACCAAAGGAAGGCTGTGAAGGAATTTGGAATATCTGGAAAGCACGGCGTGAGGGCACGCCGCCTCCAATGATTCGCAAGGAGTTTCGAGCGCCGTTGGAGGCCCGGTGCCCCCACCGGGCGAATTCTTCACA
>DATKMG010000416.1:0-6288 GCA_035541995.1 Terriglobia bacterium | reverse complement strand
ATGCAGCAAGCCAGGGACTTTGGCTAGGTTCCTTCACCGTGATGGACACGTTCTTCTCCCTGAGGATCTTGACAAAATCAGGGTAGTTGGGAACCGTAGTTTTGAAGATGGCTTGATTCTTCAATTGACCCTTGACGTCGCTACCCATGATTTCGACCTTGGCGACGTTGGCCTTGTCTACTTCGTTCATGAAATCAGAGAAAGTAAGTTCCTGCTCCTTTGGAGTCTGGGTCCGTTGAACAACTTGCCAAAGCAGCACAGCAGCCAGAATCAGGACCACCCAAAAAAGCAGTGTCTTCACTGTGGAATTCAAAGAAACCTCCAAGACGTAATACTCAAGACTTCGATTCCAGCAGCCCGATATAAGGGAGATTGCGGTATTGCTGATCGAAAGCAAGTCCGTAACCTACAAGATAAGGAGGCTGGGGTGCTTCTATGGAGAACCCGACGTAATCACAATGAAATGCGACCCGTCGCGATTTCGGTTTATCGATGAGGAAGCAAATCTTAAACAACTCGGGTCCTCCGTGCAGAACGTATCGAGTCAGAAAGTCAAGAGTAATTCCGGTGTCCAAGACTCCCCCGACCAGGAGTACATTCTTACCCTGAATATCCAGCTCAGGGGAATAGAATATCTTCTTGATACAGCAGACAGTTTCGTCGTGTTCCTCGATATCTGCTTTCAAAAAATAACATAACACTTTTGCATCAATTTTTCGAATCAAATCCGCCATGAAGATGAAGGAATCTTCGAGAAGTCCGATCACTGCAATCTCTTTCCCCCCGAAATCACGAGAGATGCTGGCGGCAATGGCCTCAACCCGTTGGGAAATCTCCTTTTCGCTGAACATTACCTTGGCTGGCTTCACGCGTCGATCTTCCTTTCCTCAATTATGACCTTGAGAGTTCGTTGGGACCGTGTCCCTGGCATCATATCGGCTCCCAGGGGGAAGTCCTTCATAAAAACAATGTTATCGTTTAGCGTGACCACCGGCCAAAGATGGCGTTTCGACCGGCTGATTTTCCGTTCTGTGAATAACTCCTTAAGCTTCTTTGTATTATTGTACCCTATCGGAGAGTAGCGGTCACCGGGTCTCCAACTCCGAACATGTAAGCCTGTTTTCAGTTCCGTCGGGCTCAACAAAAACTCCCATCTGTTGATGTAACCCTCATGGCTTGATTCCTGATGAAGATTCGCTCGAAAAACAGATCCCACTGCGTCTATCCTGACTTCGCCCGGGATTCCCAAATGATAATCGTATTCCATAGCCTGAGCAGGGGACTTTGAATGCGACTCAATCACAAGCAAATCGAAGTCTCTGGTCGCCTGGAGCTGACCAATCATGACCGACTTTCCGCTTCTTCCTGGAAGTAGGAGTTCCATTAGAGACTCCAACGTCGACCTTGAGATGAGTTCAGGTGCACCTGGAATTTGCCTTACAGAATCCCGAATTAGCTGGCGTCGTACGGCGTCAGGATAGGATTCCAAGCGTGAAACTGGCCAGATAATCCGACTCCCGCTCCTGGTAGCTTCCTTTGCGATAACGGATTCAACCAATTCTCCCAGAGCATCAGACTCTTCTCTGAGGCAGGCTGCCGCGTTGGCAAGCGACTGCACGATATTGGGGTTATAACTCTTTAGCAGGTGCGGAATGAGCTCGGCTCTTAAGCGATTTCTCATGAAGCTCACATTCTGATTGGAGGTGTCCTCTCTCCATGCCAAATGCCTGGAGCGAAGGTAAGCCTGGATATCCTCCCGCCTGATCCATAACATCGGTCGAATGAACTTTCCTTCCCGGATTATGGGAATCCCTGCCAGACCTCTGGTGCCACTGCCTCGAATCAATCTCATAAGGACCGTCTCCGCCTGGTCGTTCATCGTGTGCCCGAGTGCGATCTTCGATGCACCGCTGACCTCGGCGATCCGATTCAGGAATTCGTAGCGTCGTTGACGGGCCCAATTCTCCCAATTGATTCCCACACCTGCAGCCTGACCGTCGGAGGCAAGGCGCTCGGTAATGACCGGTACCTGGAAGGTCTTTCCCAATTCCTTCACGAATTCTTCGTCGCCATCTGACTCTGCCCCTCTCAGACCATGGTTGAGGTGTCCAATCTTTATTTCCAGGTTTAACTCCCTCATGATGGCTAGAAATAGATGCAGCATGGCTGTCGAGTCGGAGCCCCCCGAAACCGCCAGGAGAATTCGATCCCCATAACTCAGCAGCTGATGATTGCGGACGCTCTTCAGGAACTTCTCAAGAATCATGTGATTCCATGCGAAAAAGGACAGAATTCACGAATCGAGGGTCAATTCCGTTGGACTGGCGGAGAGGCTGGAATTCTGCCAAAAGCGCATGAACCCACCTCTTGACGAAGGTCATGATCACCCTTCTGGATTCTGGAGTGTGAATCCGTTCATTGACCCGGGATTCGGCATGGAGAACCAGCCCTTTCTCTCCCTCTGACCTCCATTCTGCCTCCGATTTGAAAAGGGTGAGAAGCTTCTTGGGGTCGAGAGGCTCAACCACAAATCTCCCCTCCAGAACACCATTTAACAACGCGGTATTGAACAGATGATGGAAGCGGAGCTCGTTGGAACTGAGATTGACCTGCTGTGCCCCAGGCATGTAGGCATGGTCCTTGGCCTGGGCGAAAAGGTTCCAGAATCCGCGAGAGAGAGTCTCGATCCTGTCCAGAACCTGCTCTGAGAGTTGCAGGTCTGCCAGGCTGCGGAAATTGCGGAAGGAGGATTTGTTGGGATTCTCCAATCCCCCATAGAAAAGTGGACATTGTCGGCGCAGTCCCGACATGAATTCCGTCTCCAGAGGATCCAGAAGTAGTTCATGGCTGTTTTTCAGTGTCAAACCACCACCAGCAAGGACCTGATCTGCGCGGCTCCGTAAATCTGCAATGAGTCTAAATCCAACTTTGAAAATCGTCTGAAGATCGAACTGTCTTAAAACCTCTGTGGCCTTTGCCTTGTTTCCTTCGGAGAGATACTCCACGGCCAGGCCCAGCGTGTCATCCAGTTCCTGAAGTGCCGGCCTAACTTTTTCCAGATCCCCCGGGGTTACCGAATGAACCGACAGAAGCCGGTTGGCCAAAGCCGCCAGGCTTTGAATGATGCGCTCGACCTCATCTCTCGATTTGAGTTGTTGGAGGCCCTCCCGCAAGTAATTGGAAGATGTAAGGGAAGCCACGAACAAGGCAGGCAACGTCCTGGACCTCGGTACTGAATTCTCGTCTACAGACTTCGGAGCCGACGAATCGGGCAGAGGGGTCATCCGGGCCTCGCCATAGATGTCGAGCGCATCGTAGTAGTCGACAAATCCAATCTCTTCCAGGCGCAGCCGCTTATTCTGATAAGCCTCCTCCTCCAAAGCAACCAAGTTCCCCCAATAGACTCGATCAATCAGGTCGTGTCCAAGTGCGGGATCAAAACGGAACACCGCATCTAATAGGAGACGGGAAACCGTCGCGGATTCTCCCTCGCCAACAATCTCGATCCCAAAACGACCGTCAGGAGTCAACGTAATCGGGAGATCGGGCAATGACTCCCCCGGATCCAGTTCATGAACGGTGATGCTGCCTTTCAAGAAATATGCCAGAATCTCCGGATCTACCGCACGCGCCAAACGAACAGTCTCTTCGGGTCCACACTGAATAAAGGCCGCTAGCCATTCCATAAAAGTGCGTATATGAAAGCTGTCCTTCCTCCAACAATCCAAGTCGATAAATCCCCGGCGCTGTTCCTTGGAGGTCAAGGGCAAGAGTTCAAGACTATCGTCCAGACCCACAGTCTTAATCACCATAAAGACATCCTGATAGGGAGCCGCACGGATGACTTCGCGTGCCCTGGGCTGGTCCAGGAATTCCTCCAATTCCTTCCTGTTCTGAATTCTGAGGGCTCCGCCCAGAATTAAAGCCAGCCCGCCAAATCCCCGATCATCTAGATGGCTACTCATAGTCCTTTACTGTCCTTCGGTCACGGGTCAGTGATTTATGCTAAACGATCGCGGGACTATAGTAAAGAAGACCAAGGAAAGTTCAATTTGATTGAGTTATCTACAGAGCTGATTTACACTTTTTAAGCGGAGAGGCAACTATGGAAAATTCGTCGACAGACAGGCGCTCTCGAGGCTTTATCCCCTTGCTCCTCGGTTGCATCCTGCCCATTATCCTCCAGGATCTTAGTGTTCTAGGGAGCTACAAGGTCGTAATGAAGGACGGGAAAACCGTCGAGGCTCGGACGCGTCCAGTTTCCATGGAAGGGCAATACCGGTTCACTTCGGTGGAAGGCAAGGGCTTTGTTCTTCCTTTGAGCCAGGTTGACTTGAAAGCCACAGAAAAGGCGAATCTGGCAGAATCGCCGGCTCAGCACTCAGCCAAACGCTATACTAACGAAGACCTAGCTGCCGTTGGAAGCTCAGCATCAACACAGGAAAAATCTCCTCCCCCTTCGGTCCAGGAAGAGAAACCTGCCAAGGAGGGTCCGCCAGTCGTCAAGGCTGTTCCTGTTGAAAAAGGGCGTGATGAAGCTTACTGGCGAAAACGTGCCAAGACTCTTAAAGACCAAATTGCCTCCGTCGACAAGCAGATTGAGGACCTCAACCAAAAACTCCAAGAGAAGAAGGGGGAAGGGATCGCAGTTGGTATGGGTACCTATACTCCTTATATGGTCGCGGGTCTGAATAATCTCCAGAGCCAAGTTTCTGCAATGCAGAGGGAAAAGGAACGGCTGCAAAAGGAATACAGCGATCTGGAAGAAGAGGCTCGCAAGGCCGGTGTGATGCCCGGATGGTTGAGGTAGTTCAGAACAAGAAAATCATGAAATACGAGGCAGTGATCGGGCTGGAGGTTCATGCCCAGCTCCTGACGCGCAGTAAGATCTTTTGTCCTTGCTCGACCGAATTTGGGGCCCCTCCCAATACGAATACATGCCCTGTCTGCCTAGGATTCCCCGGAGCTTTGCCTGTTCTTAACCGGGAAGCAGTCGTGATGGCTGTCAAAGCGGCAATGGCTCTGGAATGCAGGATCAATTCGATTTCCATTTTTGCCCGTAAGAATTACTTCTATCCCGACCTCCCCAAGGGATACCAGATATCGCAATATGACCAGCCACTGGCTCAAAATGGAAAGATGGTGCTTACCGGGGAAGGGGAAGCCCGCCTGGTCCGGATCAAGCGTGTCCATATGGAGGAAGACGCAGGCAAATCTGTTCATGACGGTTTTGCTGATTCTGACCGCTTCAGTTACATTGATTTGAATCGGAGCGGTACCCCTTTAATCGAGATTGTCAGTGAACCGGATATCCGGACCCCGGGCGAGGCTTACGAATATTTGGCTCGTATGAAAACAATTCTGGAATACCTGGAAGTGTGCGATGGCAATATGGAGGAGGGTAGCCTCCGGTGCGATGCAAATGTTTCTGTGAGGCCTTCCGGCCAGGAGTCCTTAGGAACTAAAACAGAGTTGAAGAATTTGAATAGCCTCCGTTTTCTGCAAAAGGCCCTTGAGTACGAAATCGCAAGACAAATCTCAACTCTGGAACACGGGGAAAAAGTCGTGCAAGAAACTCGTCTCTGGAACCCGGTTGAACAACGAACTACTTCTATGCGAACCAAGGAAGAGGCCCATGATTACCGCTACTTTCCAGAACCCGACCTTCCTCCTCTCGCGGTCAGTGAATCGTGGCAAGACGAGATCCGGGCGACGATGCCTGAACTTCCTGAAGCCAGAAAAGCGCGCTTCGTCCTGGAGTATCAAATTCCTGAATACGACGCCGGTGTGTTGACTTCTTTCCGTCCGTTGGCAGACTACTTCGAACAGACCGTAGCCTTATGCCAGAGTCCCAAAGTAGTCTCGAATTGGATTATGGGCGATCTCCTCGGGAACCTTAAGGCCTTCGATAAGACGATCGCTGATTCACCGGTAAAACCCCAAGAGCTGGCAGATTTGATCAAGTTGATTGAGTGTGGAAAGATTTCAGGAAAGATGGCCAAGGAGGTCTTTGAGGTCATGTTCCGCGAAGGCACAACTCCGCTTTCGGTCATCGAAGCTAAGGGACTAAAGCAGATCACTGACGCCGCCCAAATCGAGCCCGTGATTCGGGACGTAATTGCTAAAAATCAGAAGGCCCTCGAGCAATATCGAGCCGGGAAGAACGCGTCCTTTGGGTTTTTCGTCGGCCAGGTGATGAAAGAGACTAAGGGACAGGCCAACCCAAGACTGGTGAATGATCTATTAAAGAAGATGTTGAGCGGACAATGATTAGATGGCCGGAATTAT
>DATKMG010000415.1:0-26594 GCA_035541995.1 Terriglobia bacterium | reverse complement strand
TTAAACAGGTTGGAATCCACGATAATTTCTTCGATCTTGGAGGTCATTCTCTCCTGGCAATGAAGCTCACCGCGAAGATGTCGTCCGTCACCGGACGTGATATCTCAGTGCGTTCATTGTTTCTATACCCCAGCATAGCGGACCTTGCCGATGCCATCACAAGTTTCCCTCGCATTATCGGAGAAATGGGGACAAAAGAGGCCCCTCTTGAATCTGGAAGGGGCACTGTCGATTCAACCGAAAGATCCTCCCTGCTGCCGTCCGCGGCTGGCCCTAAAATTGAGCGTCGTTCTCTATTGTCTCTCTTTGGAACAGGAAAGATCGCCCCGGTTGATGCGGCTGCCGTCACTTACTTGCCCAATTGGCTTCTCACGGACAGCGTTGTAACTAAGGACGAAGTCATTGATGATTGGTACCAGGGGCTTCCGGTGCTGACTGGGATTACGGAAACCTCTCTTGGTCGCATCGGGATTATTGTGGTTCCCCGGTTTGAAGGAGACATCTATGAGAATGGCGAGGATCTTGCCAATCTGATAGTCGAAGCGATGGAATTGGCTCGCCGAATTGGAGCACGTGCTGTGTCACTCACTGGCTTGATCCCATCAGCTACCGCCTACGGAGATGCTATAGCAAGTAGAATCAATGGCCGGCGCGACTTTCCAAAGTTAACCACTGGCCATGCAACTACGGCTGCCACTGTCGTACTGGCTATTCGCAGGATCCTGGAGGAAAGCAGACGGGACTTGACAAGAGAACGAGTAGGTTTCCTGGGCTTGGGTTCCATTGGAATGGCAAGTCTTCAGCTTATGTTAAAATGCTTACCTCATCCAGCAGAAATTATTCTTTGTGATTTCTACAACAAATTGGATGCCTTGGAGTTCCTTAAGAAGAGCCTTGTCGAGGAGACGAGTTTCAACGGATTGATAAGGACTGCAGTCGTCACCTCTCGAGTCCCACTGGAGTTCTACGAGGCGAGCCTGATCGTTGGTGCGACCAATGTGCCCGAGGTTCTGGACATGACGCTGGTGAAAAAGGGATCACTTATTGTCGACGATTCCGGGCCACACTGCTTCAACATCGAGCATGCTGTTCAGCGCTTTTTGAAGCATGGAGATATCCTGATCACTGAAGGGGGGGTACTCAAGTCGCCTGAGCCTGTCACAGAGTTGAGGCATGTAGATCGATGGTGGGAACAAAGAGCGCCCGAATTTTATGGGAAGGTATTTTCGGTCATTCGTCCGCATCGAATAACAGGTTGTGTTCTCTCCAGTCTGCTTTCGGCCCGGTTCGAAGATCTTGAACCGACCTTGGGACTTGTAAATGTCTCTGATGCATTGAAACACTACGAGCGACTGGCTGATCTAGGATTTAGCGCATTCGACTTGCACTGTGGCAACTATTTGATGCCTCAAGAGGCAATCGACAGCTTCTGCTACCGCTTTGGCAGCGGAGCTGGCAAGAATGGAATTTCTCTCGATGGTGCAGAGTCGATTAATGCCAAGGCGGCAAGGAGTGCCGGTCATCAATGATGAACTAGGAGAACAGAGAGACAAAACCATCATTCGTGCCCAACCTTCTCGTATGCCGGTTTCCTCGCCAAATTTAAAGATTGAACACCGTTCCTTGCTTTCCCTTCTTGGGACTGGAAAGATTGCCCCGGTGGATTCGGTTGCAGTGGGTTATTTCTCGGACTCTCTTCTTGTGGGAACCGACATTGCGAAAGATGAGGTCATTCACGACTGGTACGAAGCCCTTCCGACTTTGAGCGCCATCATTCAGACGCCATTGGGACGCATTGGGACGATCATACTCCCGTGCTTCCAATCCGAAATATACAACGATGCGGCAGTCTTGTCAGGCCTTGTAGTCGAAGCCTTGGAGTTAGCGCGACGGATCGGAGCAGGTGCTGTGTCTTTGACCGGACTGATTCCCTCAGCTACAGAATATGGACAGGCCATAGTCAGACGGATCTCTGGGCGGCGAGAGCTGCCCAAGTTCACAACCGGTCATGCCACCATTGCAGCGACTGTTGCTCTCTCGATCTTCAGAATCCTGCAAGAAAGCGGCCGTGACTTGAGGTTGGAGCGAGTCGGATTTCTGGGGATGGGCTCTATCGGAAAAACCGTCCTTCGATTGATGCTGAGATGCCTTCCGCATCCGGCGGAGATTATCTTATGCGACATTTACACCACAATAAACTCGTTGGGATCCATTCAAAAAGAACTAACGGACGAATTAGGGTTTAAGGGGCCCGTGAAGGCTTTTCGGATAACCGACGGATTGCCGAGTGAATTCTATAATTGCTCTCTGCTGGTTGGAGCGACCAACGTGCCAGAGGTCTTGAACGTCGAGTGTGTCAAGTCTGGGACGCTTATTGTTGACGATCGCCGTCCCCAATGTTTCAAGACTGGGGATGCCGTACGGCGGTTTCTATCGAAGGAGGACATCCTATTCACGGAGGGAGATGCACTGCAGTCGCCGAGTGCTATTACCCAGCTCAGGTACATCCCTCGTCAGGCCCTTCAAAGATTGGGGCGACCAGCGGAAGCGTTGACTAGGTTTAACCCTTTCCGCATACACGGCTGTGTTCTTTCTTCTCTTCTTTCCGCACGCTACGAAGACCTGAAACCCACGATAGGACTCGCCAATGACCGCGAATCGTGGTTGCATTATCAGAAACTGACCTCTCTGGGATTTCAAGCTGCTGGCCTTCATTGCGGTCAGTTTGTGTTTCAGCAGGAACAGGTCCGGAATTTCCGTGCCCGCTTTGGCCATTTTCATGGAGAAAGTCAATGCTGGCTCGATGGAGAAAAGTCTAATGCAGCCGGCGCGCAAATCTGCAAAGAACAGAATCGATAACCGATGGAGCACATTCCAGAATCTATTTCCGTCCCAAAAAAGAAGCAGTCAACCCTTTTGCCACTGTCCTTCTCCCAGGAACGTTTGTGGCTCCGGGATCAGCTGGACCCTGGAAACCCCGTTCATAACCTTGCCTCTGCTTATCGTCTTAGGGGTCACCTCGATATAACTTGTTTGAGGAAGAGTCTCAACGAGATCGCACGTCGGCACGCCACACTGAGGATGGTGTTTTCTTCAGAATCAGGAATTCCAATCCTTAGTGTCCAACCATGTGCCCCGTTGACTTTGGAGACAATTGATTTACGAGATATTCCAGAGCTCCAACGGGAGAGTTTGATTCACACCTTACTCGTTGAGAGAGCAAGGCTAGGATTTGACCTGGCCCGGGGCCCTCTGGTCAGGGTGGTATTGCTTCAGCTCGGAATTGGCGATTGCATTCTGCAGGTAGTGATGCACAGCATCATCTCCGACGATGCCTCGTTGGGGATTCTCTTTCAAGAACTCACGCAGCTGTATAGCGCCTATTCCAACCAGAATCCCAGCCCGTTGCCCGAGTTGACAAGGCAGTACACAGATTTTTCTGTATGGCAACGAGAAGCGGCTGAGGGAGGCCATTTCGAGAAGCAACGCACCCATTGGAGACGACAACTTGATGACTGCCCTCCAAACTTGCAGCTAGCTACCGACTATCGCGGTTCCCCAGGCAAGAGTTATGGTGAGTCTCTAACTCACGAGTTTCTCATACCCAAATCGGTCTCTGAAACGCTTATGAGCCTAAGCGACCAGTGCGAGGTCCCGCTTTTCGTCTTGCTTCTGACTGCTTTCCAAGCCTTTCTGTATCGATACACGGGGCAGGACGACTTAGTAGTTGGTGTCCGGACCCAGGGTCGCTCCCAGCTGGAATTCGGCCCTCTGATAGGCCACTTTGCACAAAGCCTACCACTTCGAACGAGTTTCTCGGACGATCCCGATTTTTATGAACTGGTATTGCGCGTCGATCGGACAGTAACCGAGGGCGTAAGAAATCAGGATCTACCGTGGGAGAATGTGTGGCAGGAGCTGCAATCTACCAACGGTCGCAGTCATGAGCCTATATTCCGAGTCTTGTTCGAATGGCGCGAGACCCAGAAGATGATTCTCGAGTCGTCACAACTGAAGTCAGAGATGTATAAATTTGAAACTGGCTTTATTGAGTGCGACCTAACCTTTGACGCGACCGTACATCCGGGTGGCATTTGCTGTAGGTTCAAGTATGACCGGGAGTTTTTTGAGACCTCGACCATCGCCCGAATGAGTGGACATTTTTTGAGCCTCTTGGAACAACTGGCGTCTAATCCGAAGCTGCCTGTCTCCAGACTGTCAATCATCTCAGCTGCGGAGCTTCATGTACTTCTGAACGAGTGGAATGGGGTCAAAATTGAAAAGTCTGAAACAGCTTATTCTCATGAACTGTTCGAAGCTCAGGCGGCATTGACACCCGAGGCACCTGCTGTCATATTTCAGAGTGAGGTCCTATCTTATCGAGATCTCGACCATCGAGCCAACCAACTGGCGCATTATCTCCAGGACCTGGGAGTTCAACCCGAGGTGCCCGTGGGTATCTGCATGGATCGCTCTATCGGCCTTGTGGTAACAATCTTGGCAATTCTCAAAGCAGGGGGCGCGTGTCTCCCATTAAACCCTTCTCTCCCCAATGACCGGCTTGACCTCATGGTCAAGGCCGCGAATTGCCACTTCATAGTGACAGAAGCGCGGCACCATGAAAGATTCGGCAGAGCACGTGTTTGCCTTGTGCCCATCGACACAATCCAGGAGCGCCTCAGGCAATACAAGAAAGAGCCACCGGCAAACGCTTTGAGCGAGGAATACCTGGCAAACATCTTTTTTACGTCAGGCTCGACGGGCAATCCCAAGGCTGTTATGTGGAATCATCGTAAGCAGAGCAAAGCGCAGAATTGGGCAAAGACAGAATTCAATCTCACTGCACATGACGTGCACTTGATGAAGTCATCCATTGGCTTCACTCCACTGAACATTGAAATCTTTTGGCCATTGCTCACCGGTGCCAGGCTCATCATTGCCCCAGCTGGCTTGGACCAGGACAGTGCCTTGCTAGTCCAGTTTATGGCGAAACACAGAATCA
Source organism: Terriglobia bacterium (assembly GCA_035541995.1). GTDB lineage: Bacteria > Acidobacteriota > Terriglobia > Versatilivoradales > Versatilivoraceae > DATKMG01. The sequence continues at coordinate 21,592 of DATKMG010000415.1, read as the reverse complement.
CCATAACTAACTTTGTCCCGTCCATGTTGAAAGTAATTATCGAAGAACCGGAAGTAGACACGTTGAGTTCCTTACGGCAAGTGATCTGCTTTGGCGAAGGACTGCACGCTCAGGTGGAAAAGCGATTCTTCGAGAAACTGTCTGCAGAGATGTGTGTGATTTATGGTGCGACAGAAGCTCCCAGCTCCACCTACAGGAAATGTGTGCGCGGCAAGCAGCCTGACGGAATCAACATCGGGCGGCGGCTAGCCGGCAAACAAGTTTATATCCTCGATTCCCGCTTGAACCTCGTCCCGATCGGAGTGCCAGGGGAGATCTGCGCGGGGGGCGACGTATTGGCGCGGGGCTATTTAAATCGCCCAGATTTGACATCGGAAAGATTTATTCCGAACCCATTCAGTATCATTCCAGGTACGCGTCTATACCGGACTGGAGATCGCGCCCGTTTTCTTTCTGACGGCAGCCTAGAATTCCTCGGAAGAATTGATCAGCAAGTGAAAATCAGGGGCTACCGGGTTGAACCGGCAGAAATTGAGGCAGCACTGGCAGGGCATCCTGCAGTTCGCGATAGCGTGGTCATCATGAGAGAGGCTATTCCAGACGAGCAACATTTGGTGGCCTACGTTGTTCCGGACAAGGTGGGAATTCTTTCAATCAGAGAATTGCGAGAATTCTTGCGACAGAAGTTGCCCAGCTACATGCTTCCTTCCGGATACGTGTTCATCGATAAGATGCCATTGACTACCGCCGGTAAGCTGGATCGGAAGGCTCTCTCTGCTCCAATTAAGGCCCGAAGCGAATCCGACGTTGCCTACATGGCACCACGCACACCTTTAGAAGAATCACTAGCCAAGATCTGGGGTGAAGTCCTGAACACGGACAGGGTTGGCATACAGGACAATTTCTTTGATTTGGGTGGAAACTCCTTGCTTGCAACCCAGCTCGCTTCGCGCGTCAGAAAGGCCTTTCAAGTGGAAATACCGCTTCGAACTTTCTTTGAGAACCCCTCGGTGGAGGGTCTGGCATTGGCTATTTTCGAAGCGTTGACGGCTACTATGGGACCTGCGGATATCACTCAGTTCTTCTCTTGATAATCCTCCGAACAAAGTGAAGTGGGTCTTGTGCCCACCTCAGTCTTTCCCAACGCCGGCTTTCTTGCTGCTGGCTGGACTAGCCTTTTCGGGTTCCGACGGTTGAATTGGTTCCTGGCTGCAAGAGGGAGCCTGGCCGGTTGATTGGGGAGGCTGGGAATATGGTCTCTCTCTTAAGCCGAGTGCAGACAAACGGTCCATTCGCCCCCAGGCCAGGAATCCTTTGTCAAAGACATGGATATGCAACCGAGCGAGAAGGGAGCCTAGAATACCCATCACCACGCCGATTGCGATTTGGCGTAAAGTGTCGTGGTAACGAACCACCCGACCGATGGTCTTGCCAAAGATCCATCCAACACTTACCATAGCCAGGGTGACTCCTAGCGCACCTAACGTTACCAGGGAGGCCGATCTCCAATGCCAGCATGCCAGGGTCAATTCGACTGCAGCCAAAACCCCAATGATCCAGGAGACTATTTTTAGTTGGGGAGAGAGGCGCCAGATTTTGAATGCACTATGCTGCGCGACCAAGAGGACTTTCATCAGATAATGGTGAGCCTTATCGATTCCCGAAATCCGCTGCATGGGAGCCAGAACCTTCAGGAAGTCCCAGGACTCTACTGGAGGACCTGAAATTCCAAAGCCGCTTATTGAGTTTGGGAATTCCGATTGGGTCATCATATACCCGCTGCACATCAGTGCGTATGCTTCCAAATCGCAGAAAGAATCCAAATCAGTTCTGACACAGGCCAGCTTGGCTTGAATATCTTTGCGGATTCCATATGTGGTGAGCGGATATTGCCATCCCTTTTGCCGGGCAGGATCCTCTGGATCTTCGCAACCAATCCAATTCTTGGGAATGACATCGAGATCCTTTTTCAGATGGATGAACATCACTCCTCGCAACAACGAGCTGCGCCGGCGGGCATCGACATCCAGATACTCGGTCTCGCGAACTCGTGACATGCTGATACCGTTGGAACGCAGCAGCGCGCTGATTGGACCGCTCGACGGGTTTTCAATCGTCCCCATTTGTCCACTGGCGTCGCTTACCAGTAGCACGGTACAGTCCTGTTCAAGCAGGCTGGCGATTCCCTGATTGTCGTGGACGCCTCCATCTACCAAACGGACGGTTTCCTCCGGGTAAAGCTCCGGCAAAACGATTGGCTCAAACAGCCCAGGAACACAGGAAGAAGCAGCAACGGCCAAACCCAACCGAACATCCCGGTATCGCTCCGGAGCCTCCTGGTAGTACATGCGTCGTAATCGATAGTTTCCGTCCACCTCGCTGGAAATACAGGTTGGAGGCTCGCCCATCCAGGAGGCTGTGAATTGCCAGTTGTGACCGGTATTCAGAGTTGTGGCGTTCAGTACTAGAATTGGAACCTTAGCACTTCGTTTCCAATTATGGGTTTTTGGAGCAAAACCCGGTGGTCCGTCCGGGGGTTGGATAAAGAGCTGGTTCAAATAGCGAGGCGCCTGCTCTTCCTGATCCCCCACTCGGCTGAAGATTTCCTTCTCATAGAGTTCCCCAATTCGTTCGGTTCGCGAATAATCTCGCGAAAAGATCATTTTCCAATTGGCAACAATTGACAATGCCACCCGAGTTCGTATGTTGCGCTGCACTCCTGCCAAAAAATCCTTCTCAATCCTTTTCACGACATCGATGTAGTCCTGCCTTGTGACTTCGTGATCAGATTTGGACTTCAGGAGTTTTCTGACTTCCAGATAGTAGTGGGCTCCGACAATTGAGCCTCCGGAAACACAGGAAAGGACTTCCACACTGCGCAGAACATCTAATTCTGCGAGTCGGGCCAACACTCCAATGTGGAAAAGCGAAGCGCGAAAGCCGCCACCGGAAAGGGCCAGCCCTATCTTTCCGAAAAAAGCCTGACGCACGGCTGCCTCATTGTCGCCCAACAAAGTCCGCAAGACCTGCCAAGCTTCGGAACTCTCAAATTCATCTGTCTTGTCCGGCCCGAATTGCCAGCGAGCGAGGGCTGCTGCCTGGCGCGCCGTCGATTCAAAGTCCCATTCGGGTACTTTCAATTCAGCCCGTTTCCCCAGATACTTCAATGCGTCTTTGTATTCCCCCAAGCCAAAATGCGCCTCCGCCAGGGTTGCCCAAAACCACCAGGATCCTTCCACTTGAGCTTTCGCGGTTGACTGGAGCAGATCGTTGAGCTCCTGAATAATCCTCCGACGGATTTCTTCGGCCTGTTGTTTCCGGATTCGGGCAGACTCAGAGGTCCCCCCAGCTGAGCGAGCACTCGCAGTTTCTAGTGCAGCCAAAACGTCGAGCACGAAGGCGGCATTGATGGCTGTATAACCCCAATCGTTCTTGATTCCTTGTTGATAGCCACGCGTGTAATAGGTGAGCGAACGCTCAAGGTTTGCCATCTGGCCGAATACTTCCCAGCGGTATTTGAAGATAGCGCCCGCCAGTCCCAAGGTCTCCTGGTTGACGGAGGTCTCCAGCGAATCAGCCTCGTTGAGAATTCGTCGGCCTTCGTCAAACCTCTCGTCAGCCGGAAGGTTGGGGTCTTTGTAAGTGCAGAGCGCTTGTTGCTGGGCAAGTTTGAGTCTGAGCGCAGGATCGTCAAGTTCCTCCTGGCGCGCTTTGGCCAGGATTTGTCGCGCATAACTGAATTCCTTCTCTTCTTTCAGTCTCTTTGCGAGGCTAAGGGATGATTTGGCATTCAATCCTTGACCACGTAACACGTTTTTTGCTTGTGCCACATTGATACTATCTTGGATTTCCATTGTCCTTCCTCCTTACTGCTGATACAGGATTGATTGGAAAGAATCCCGCTTTCAATGTTACGTCGTGTTACGTATTTTTAGCCTGAACAGGTCAATTGTACTTGATTACAGAAGATAGGGCTACAATGTAAGGGGTCCTGTAAGCTTACGCGTAGACTGCTGCGGCCCTTCTCAGGTTATCCTTCACATGCTTCTTCAGCCTCAGAGGGCTGATCACCTCTGCCGCGTCGCCCCAACTCAATATCCAACGGGTGATCTCGAAGAGGCCTCCTGCCTTGAAAATGAGCTCCAGCCGCCCGTCTTTCAGGTGCCGGACTTTCTGGGTGGGATGCCATTCGCGCTCGGCGACATAAGGCGCCTGGTCGGCGCGAAACCGGATAACCACCTGCATGGATCGTTCCCAGATGATTCCGAATGACTCTTCGGCCCGTTTCTTGAGGTCAAGACCTGGTGACACCTTGAACCCTTGCTGCAATGGTGCAATCAAGCGAATCCGCTCGACCGCCAGAGTGATGAGTCGCTCTTGGGAAGGCAACCAGCCTATAGCATAGAGCCCTCCGTGGGCACTGACGAGACGGTAGGGGTCATATTCAATCTTCCAGGCTTTCATTTCTGAAGGCGTCTGGTATTCAACCAGGCATCTCCTCTTGCAAAGGATGGCTTCGACCAAATTCAGAATAGTCGATTGGTGTCCCCCGTACCTCTTTATCCCTCTATCCAGTGTGGTGATCGCTTCGTCAGGAGACCCTGCTTTCTTGCCCGTTAAGCCCAGTAATCGGATCTTGTCTTCAGCTCTTCGCAGCGCCTCCGCGTAAGGTTCTTTCATTCCTGCTAGTTTGACTGCCCACAGGATAGCTTCAATTTCTTCTTCTGAAAGGCCTGTCGGGGGGATGGGTGCTCGTTCAAATAACCGTGGATGGCTGAGGCGGCCTTCGGCATCCCCTGCTATCGGATATCCAATGTCCTGGAGGGCTCGAAGATCCCGGTAGATGGTCTCACGTCGTGTCCGGAATCGGGCGGCCAATTGGTGAACGGAAGGGCGGCCACCCTCCGACAGGGTCTTTAACAGGCCGAGAATCCGGACCAGTTGCCGGTCGCGCCTCTTCGTACCATCCTTATTCATAACGCCCTCTTTTCTCACCACAGGTCGATAGACAGTTGAAACCATCACTGCGTCTGGCGAGTAACACTTCAACGGCTCGCGTTGCCCGATCGATTCACAGCAACCACGGAGTAAGGACCTTGCTGCCCTTGCGTGGGACCGGTATCCATGAATTCCATTGCTACTGTAGAACCGACTCGAATTCCGCTATGGTAGATCCGGTAATAACAAGTGTCCGCCTTGGGACTCCCCTTCCACCTCAGCCGATTCGCTTCTGCAGTCTGACCAGGTGAACGGGTATCGTGAATCCTCGTCACCTCCAACTCCTTTACAGAATCGGGGACAGACTCATCAAATGCAGTGGTGTAAATGGTAAGGGTGCCGGCTTCCACTGAGTCCACGAGTCTGGAATCAGCCACTCTCACCTTACCTTCCGGTTCTTGCAGGTCGCCATCTTCCGTTACGGGGACGTGGCGGGGGTCGTACACGTATTTGCGGAACACCACCGGTTCCCGCATGAGCTCAATCCGAACCGCGATCTGCATAGCCAACGGCTCACGATTCAAGACGGCAATCGACCAGGTCTTGTTTTCATCGTGCTGAAGGGCCGCCACGCGTAGCAGCTCATCTCCGCTTTCGACTTCAAAGACAGTGGCAGGACCTCGAAAGAATTTCGTCAACAGACCGTAGGCATAATAGGGAGCCCGAGTCTCCGCGCCGTTCGTAGCCCATTTGAAAACGCCCCAATGGTTGATGCTGCTTTCTGTGGGGCGGTCCGGGTAGTCAGTAAATGTCCAATAGCCCATCGCGTAAACGCCCGCGTTAATAGCGGCAAGAGCGGCTTCTGCCAGTTGCAGCCCTGCCAGGCCTTCCAGCGGAGTCCCGAAGTATTTGCAGGTGTCCCAACGCAGGCCGTATTTCGAATCGAAGTATTGAGCAGGCCCGAATTCTCCCAGTATGAAATCTTTTGCCTTGCCCTTTGCAAGCCCGACCGCCCATCGACATCGCTCCCGGAACCATTTGTAGAACTCCAGGTTGTCGGGAGCATGCTCGTTGATGTAGTGATGTCCGCCATACACTCCCGAAATATCATCCATGTTCCTCGCCGCCCATTCGATAGTGTTCCAATACTCTGTCGGGGAGGCGTCGGTCGCAAGCAGCTTGATCCCTAGCTTGCGCCTTTTGATCTCATCAGCGATGGCCGCGTGATAGGTGCGGAAGCGCGGCAGATCGTCGTGCATGTCGGCCCACTGGTCGAGTGAAAGCTCGTTGGTGCAGCAGTAGTACTTCAGATTGGTGGCGCCACAATTGAGCAGATACTCGAGGTCATCCGCAACAGCAGCCGCGTAAGCTCGCAACTCGTGCTGGCTCAAGATGTCCTTCAAGTCGCTGGTGGTGAGATAAATCTCTGTCTCAGATGCTTCTTTCATGAAGACCATCTGGCGTGCCAGGGCGTCCAGCACCCGCGAATCCCGCTTGCCCGGCTGGCCCTCCGTCCACGAATGGAAAATTCTCGCGAACCGCGGATTCAGCTCACGCCAACGTTTCGCCAGCACCTGATCGAAGAAGTCCTGCGTGCAGGTCTCCAGAAACATCTGGGCGTGAAATCCCACTCCTCCGAATCCTTGCCGGATCGCCTTGCCTGTCACGATTAGTTCCGATAACTTCTTCGCTTGGGTGACGGACTGAATCGGCTGCGATCGGAGCGAAGCTGCTGCAGGCGTTCCAGCAGCTATCGTCGTGTCATTTTCAGTAGTTACAAGTCCCAGGGCTGTTGTGCCTGCAATCCCCCAGCTGATGAATTCCCGGCGAGTTAAGGAAGTCATGAGATTTTCCTTTCCCTGGTAGTAACGAGGGCAGTACGGGTGCTTCCATGATCAATTGCGGGTAACATTAGCATAAAACTCTGGTCTGCAATATATTGCACCTGATAATGCCGACACTGATCCAGGTCGCTCCAAACACGGATGAGTGCATTTATCACTCGGAGAAGAAGACAACCTCGCAGCAATAGGGAGCGGAAGCGCGCATTGGATCTATGGTCTTTGGCTCGTGCAGTACACACTCGAAATCGAAGAAGGAATCTAAGGGAGTATTGAATATGACTCGGAAGCATCGTTGTTCGGTCAGATTTCTAATGATTCTTGCCGGTTCAATGATTGCTGTATTTGGCCTGAAGTCGGAAGAAGGAGCCTCTACCGGAAGCAACTTAGGCTCGGTCCAAAAGGATGGACCTCCGTTGCGGCTGGCTGTTGCCGGGTTAGTACATGGGCATGTGCAAGGGTTCTTGAATAAGCTTGCTGCCAGGAAAGATATCGTGCTGGTGGGTATTGCGGAACCGGATGCCCTGCTTGCTGAGAAATACTCAGGACTGACTGGAATTGGGCCTGCCAGGGTATTCAAGAACCTTGGCGAGTTACTTGATTCGTCGCGTCCTCAAGCCGTTGCGGCATTTACGTCCACGCTAGGACACCTGGAAGTCGTGCGGGCCTGTGCCGCCCGCGGGATCCCGGTTATGATGGAGAAACCTCTAGCTGTGAGTCTGGAGCAGGGCCGGGAGATGGCGCGGTTGGTGAACGCAGCCGGAATTCCACTGGTGGTCAATTATGAGACAACCTGGTATCCCTCCAACCAGCTGGCTTATTCCACAGCTGTCGTCAACAAGGGCCTCGGGGAAATCCGTAAAATCGTGGTCCACGACGGGCATTCGGGGCCGAAGGAAATCGGCTGTCCGGAAGAATTCCTTCGCTGGCTTACCGATCCCGTCGAAAACGGAGCCGGTGCACTCTTCGATTTCGGCTGCTACGGCGCCAATCTCGCCACATGGCTAATGGGCAACCGGAGGCCGCTGACCGTCACTGCCATTACCCAGCAGATCAAGCCCACGCTCTATCCGAAGGTTGATGACGAGGCAACTCTAATACTCACCTACGAAAAAGCACAGGTGATCATTCAGGCCTCCTGGAATTGGCCATACGACCGGAAGGATATGGAGATCTACGGTACGTCCGGCTATCTGTTGGCCATCGATCGCCAACAAGTCCGACTGCGTGTCGGCAAACAAACCGAGAAGGTGTTAAAAGCCGAACCTCTCTCCCCCCCGATGGATGAGGCGCTGAACTATCTGGCAGCGGTCGCCCGGGGCCGCATACGCTCATCCGGCTTGTCATCGCTGGAGAATAACCTGGTGGTCACTGAAATCCTCGATGCCGCCCGCCGCTCTGCCCAAGGCGGAACTACCGTCCAGCTGCCCGATAGATAAGGACACCAATTCGCTTTTTCCCATCGACACACCGTTGGGGAAACACTGACCCGTAGAGCCCAGAAACTCGAGAAGAGACGAGTTTGCTGGGGCTTCTTCTAATCACACCCATAAAGCAACTGGCAAGTTCTGACGATATTCCAATCAGGGGGGAGTGCATGCGCAAAGCCATCGCGGTCTTCCTGACGTTGGCGTTTCTTTCCACTTCTTTTCAAGCACACGAATCACGAGGATACCGAAGCCACTCTAGTTCCAACCATTCCCCAAAGAGCAGTGCTTCTATCAAGAGCATTCATCAGTCAAGACGTGCCGCAGGTGTTCCGCGGGATTCTCATGGACGTATCAAAAGGGATCCAAAAGCGCGACAGGCTTTTATGAAGTCGCATCCATGCCCGTCCAACGGTAAGACAAGCGGAGCATGTCCGGGCTATGTGGTCGACCACATAAGGCCGCTGAAGCGCGGCGGTGCGGATGCTCCTTCAAATATGCAGTGGCAGACTCAATCAGCCGCCAAAGCCAAGGATAAGTGGGAGTAAGGTTAGGGGTCAGCAATCCGAGGTGGTCATGTCGGGCCAAAGCATACGCCACAACGATGGACAGTAATTAATCGAGAAAGCCGCCCGCCGGGCAATATCCGGTGAGGAGTCATAAAATCTGCCATTCAAATCCGTCTGTACTTTTCGAGTGTTCGACGTACGATGTTGACCGCATCTCCTCGAGGATCGATGGGATAGTTCTCGGTTTGGTGGGTCCAATGTTCCTCCCAGACACGGATCTCGTCGTCCGCTTTATTCCCATCAAAGGGTTGGTTATCTACCAAGGCCTGACGCAAGCGATCAAGAAACAGGTCCCAGCGCTTCTGGTAAAATCCCTTGAACATTCCTGACCACTGACGGGCGGCATATTCGTGAAGCAAGCTGTCGGACGGCCCCCAAAGCGTAATGAGGTTGCGGGCATTCCACTCATAGAGACGGCGTTCCGCCTCGGAGCCTGCCCAGCGCTTCGCGCTCTCCAGCCAGCTACCTAGTAGAAAATTCCGGTCAGTTGCAAGTAGGTCGTCCACATCCTGAAAAAGTTGTCTCAGGCGCATGACCGCCTCATCAAACCTAATCGTGTCATGTGCCTCGTAGGCCTGGAGTGTATCGCCAACGCCTCGTGCAGCCTGGGCAACCAGCAGTTCGCGTGTGAGATTGACGAGATCGAAGCGATAAGTCTCCACACTTCTCAATTCATCAGCCTGCGCCAACAACAGATTCAGCACTCGCAGAAGGTCGGCTTGATAATGCCAGTTTTCACCGGTTGTGCTCGGCTTCAGACTGGGGCGCTCCGTCAGAACGGTAGCCATGGGCCCACCTTGTTTGTACAGAGTGTTTCGGAGGATGTCCCACGCCTGTTCCACTTCAGGAAAAAGCCGTCCGTATCGGCGGTGTGAATACTGTGCCACCCACTTGTCGAGTGGAGGAACTTGATCCTGCCAAGACGACTCTGTCAGAAAATCCTGGATGATGGGGTTATAGTCCATTCCCTCGAAAGTCAATCCAATCCCGCTGAGCTTCCCGCGGTTGGGGCTGGTTCTGGCCTTCGTCAGTTCTGCGCTCATGCGAGGCAAGTCGCCGTAAATCCCAACCAAACCGCCGAAGCTATGCAGGACACACCAGATCCATGGTTTGCCAAAGAACGACTCCGTCTTCGACCAAACTGGCGTGTTTTCACAGTACAGATCGAGCGCGATCAAGCGGTCATCCGGAACCGCTCCCAAGAGCGCCCGGCCTTGAGGGGGCTGCCAGAACTGAGGTTGGTTAGAGAAAATCCAGCCTTGAAGTATCCACGTCGCTTCAGGATCACCTGAACGCATTCCCTCATAGAGGGTCCGGCCCATGCTGGCAAGAAACTCCGGCTCATTGCTGGGCGGAGTCATTTCAATAAAGGTGTCTGAAGCATAGAGGTGCCCGGTGCCAAATTGGCGAGTCTGCTCCTGAATGAACATCTTTCCAATTCGCATAAACATTGGATCGTGCGGGTCAAGAAAATAGGTCGAAGGAAACTGGGCCCAGCGCGGCAGTTGTTGCAGCTTAATTTGCGGGAAGATGCTGGAGAGAGTCTTTGGCACATGTCCCGTAAAGCCCTGGAGCACCGGTGTCATCCCCAGTTCTCGTTCACGAGCCAGGATTTTGCGCTGCAAATCGGCATGCGCCGAAATCCACGAATCCGGAAGGGGTCCGCCCCAACCATCAATGCATCCCATCCAACCAAAAGGAAGGTAGGCGGGGCCGACCAGAAACTCTTTGATCTGGGTGTCGCTGAGACCAAGCTCGTGATAGACCTCTTTCCAGACAGCTTCTTGGCCCGTTATAGCCAACGGCAGATTAATGCCATGGAGCGCCATCCAGTCAATCATCCGTTCCCATTCTGGCCAGCCCCACCATGCCAACGAATAGCTAAAGGTACAATAGTTGAAGCAGTACCGGTACTTGCAAAAGCTGACGCGGTGAACCTTTTCCCTTAAGGTCGGCAGTGGCTCTGGAAGATTGAGATTATCCCCGCGCCAGGAAACGCTGCAATGGGCGCAATATTTGAGATACCAGTTCAGCGCGGAAGCCAGCGAGACTCCGTTGTTGCCGCGCAGAACAATCTTGCCCTCTCTGCTCTCAATCTCGAAAACATCAAACCCTTCAGCATCGGGGATGATCTCGCACACAAAATGAACGGCTTGCTTGGGCAGCAGTCTTTCAACGAGATGCTCGGCCGCTTGTCTTGCCGACTCCTGCTTGCCGGCCGAGTTCAGCAAGGTTGCGGCGCTCTCAGCATGTTGGCTGGCAACGAACAATACGGCAAGCAAAGTTAAATATGCCAATAATGAACCCCGCCTGTGCACGGATCACCTCTGATTTCAATAGGAGACAATCTCACACCTTTAGAAATATTTTCTTTTGATACAAGGCATAAAGTGAGGCCCACACTAATCCGGCAGTGACCACACTGAGGAGTACCGGACCATAAGCACCCATGTACTTGGCCAATCCGCCTACCAGTACAAAAGAAGTGTGGTCGACATCGATCAATTGAAATCCCATGTAGACCGTGATCGCATTCATGCCGATGACCTTGAAAAAGAAACCCCATCTCTGGATCCTCCACACATCGATGACCAGATAGAAAAGAGCCAGTAAGATGAAGCAAAAACCTCCGGCATACAGATAAAAAGTATCGGTCTGAAGGAGCTTAATGATGGGGTACCAGGGCTTCAAGATGAGTGCTGACGCGAGACAGCCCGCGCCGGCGACAAGAAATATTCCCACTTTCCGATACTGAGAAAGCATTTGATTTCGCAGACAAAATCCGGCGATGACCCCCAACAGAGCGATGATGATGCCAGAAAACCAATCCACGAAGCCTTCCACGCCATACATGGGAAAGGCATCAGGCGGCTTGATTTGCCTGAGTCCATAGGTTGTGCCATCGGGCGTGATGTAATAGAGGAAAGTACCCGGCATGAACAATCGGTCAACATAGTAATTCACCGAACCCTGAGGTGTAAACACACCGGCACCAAATCCCGGGACGGGAACAAGAAACTGGATCATGGCATTCACGATCAGAATCCCCACGACGCAAATGATGATCGATCGGAGCTTCTGGCTGTAAAGAACAATCAAGGATGCGAAAAGATAACCAAAAGCAATCTCGCCCAGGACGCTTCCAACGCGAGGATGGGCCCAATCCGTAACCCAGGCCTGGTTATAAATGAGTCCAAAGACGAATAGGGTCCCAAAGCGAAGGAATATCTTCTTGTGTGCTGCCGTTCTTGGCATGCCCTTCTCTAACTTCGAGATCAGGGCGTAGGGTATGGACGCACCCATGATGAACATGAAAAGCGGAAAAATCAGATCGTAAAAGTGAAAGCCTTCCCACTTGACGTGCTCCAACTGGGTACTGAGGACCTTGAAAAACTGCCAGCCAGTGGCAACCGCCAACGTGTGGATGATTCCCTCCCCTCCCGTGATCCAGAACATGTCAAACCCTCGCAGCACATCAAGGGAAAGAATCCGTCCCGGTTGTTGCGTGTTCGGTCCCCTATTGAGTGGACTGGTATTCCCACTGGTTTGGGTGATTCCCATCTAAATAATATCCTCCGCTGGGTCTAATTAATGATTGAATGAGCTTTCGGACTTATCGTTTTTCAGGAACGTGAAGGTGAATCCCGATTTCAATCTCCGGACAGGCCGAATATACATCTCTGCCCCGCCCCCGTGTCAACCCCATAGCACAGATCTCGGCAACGGCGAGCTTTCGCATCCATTCCGTGAGTCCGTCTGGTCGTATCCCGGCACCTTGAGTACTGAGGACAGTGCGCCGATCGTGATCCACTCTCGCCATGCAACGCGAGCAGCCTTCACCACCCCATTAATGCGTAGTCATACCACTTGAACTTCTGTGTGGTTTCTGCATCAGCAGGACGAGGGGAACCAAGAGCAGGAAAATAGCGCCTAGCAGGCGAAACACATCCAGAAAGGCAAGAATCGCCGCCTGTTGTTCGACCATTCCAAACAACATGGCGTAGCTCTGACGAGCGGCCGTGGTCAGGGATGATCCCTGGGCCATCAGGGCCCCGCGTATCCCTTCGGATATAGTTCTGGTCTCTGGAGAGTACGGTGTGACGTGCGAAGCCAGCGTATTAATGTGCGTCTGTTGATATCGTTCCAGCAGCGTTGTCACCGAGGCAATCCCCACACTACCGCCGATGTTCCGGAGCAGATTGAAAATGCTCGTGGCGTTCCCCATCTGTTCCTTCGCAATCGGGCCCATCGTGATGGTCGTCAGGGGGACAAAAAGGAGTGCCAGTGAAACACCTTGTATGAATTGCGGCCAAAAGAAGTCCCAATAACCGGCGTTCAAATCCAGGCGTGAAAACTGGATCAGGGTCAGTGCCGCAATGACCAGGCCGACCGTGAGAAACTTGCGAGCGTCAAACCAAACCAGGATGGCCCCTATGATCGGCATCATCAGAAATGAACCCAGCCCTCGCGGCGCCAGAGCGATCCCGGCCTGTAATGATGGGTAGCCCAACAGGGTTTGAAGCCAGATCGGAAGCAGCACCAGGCTCCCGTAAAGCACAAAACCAAGCACTGTCATCAGGAACGTACCCGTGCTATAGGTGCGGTTCTTAAAGACCCTCAGGTCGACTACCGGGGCCTGGACTCGGAGCTCGTAGATCACAAACGCGGTCAGCATGACGAGAGATAAGGAGATGAGGAAGGTGATCCAGATCGACCCAAACCAGTCCTCTTGCTGCCCCTTGTCTAGCGTAATTTGCAGCGCGCCGATTCCTACCGCCAACATCCCGATACCCCAATAGTCCACACTGCCTGACTTTCTGCGAATATATGCCGGATCGAAAATGAACAATTTGGTCATGATGATGCAGGCAATGCCGACGGGGATGTTGATGTAAAAGACCCAACGCCAGCTGTAACTGTCTGTCAGCCATCCTCCAAGAACAGGTCCAAGAATCGGCGCCACCACGATGCCCAACCCCCAGAAACCCATTGCCCTGCCTCGCTGCTCGGTCGGAAACGATTCCAGCAGCACCGCCTGCGAAATGGGCTGCAGGGCTCCGCCGGCTGTTCCCTGAATCACCCGAAATACAATGAGCATGGGTAAAGAAGTCGCGAACCCACAGAAGAATGATGAAACCGTGAAACCGGTCACTGACATCATCAGCAGGCGCTTCCGGCCGAAGTAGTTGGCCAGCCAACCGGTGATCGGCAGGATGATGGCGTTGGCTACGAGGTAGGAGGTAAGTACCCAGGTTGCTTCGTCGATAGAGGCTGAAAGACTGCCGGCAATGTGGGGCAGCGACACGTTGACCACTGTAGTGTCCAGCACTTCCATGAAAGTGCCGAACATGACGGCGATTGCGACAATCCAAGGATTGACAGGACGCTTTGCCTCCACTACCTCCAGCTTCTTCTCGATTCCCGATTCACTCATCCCGTGGAGCACCTGCCCTCACCTAAGGGGTACATGGCACAGATGATGGCCGCCCCCACTGCCGAATTCCCTCGCGACTGTCAATGCTCGGTACATATCTCTCCTTCACTTGATGAGATTTGTGCCACCAATCGACGTTCCAGGACACGCACAAGTCTCAGTCACTTGCCCAGGAACGATCCGTGGCACTCTAGTACTTTGGAATTTCCGGTGTAGCTTCTCCTCACAGCTGTTTTAGAATTATAGTCTGGAATCGTCGTTTTGGCTCCTGATAGGTTCAGGATAGTGTCACCACTGGGCCCCATAGTTGCCGGCCTTCAAGCTCAAACACCGTCGCGCTTCATGAGAGTTCCGTTATAACGAGGCTATGCAAAAGCTCAGAACGGACCTGACTTCAAATTGAATTGGCAATCCGGTTGCCCATTGCTAGAATCGCGACAAAGCTATGGAGTGAAGTAAACCTTGTTCGAGGACTTATCCAGGTCACTCTCAGGGGTTTGGTGGTCAAGAAGAGACAATCCGGAAATTATCCCCCAGGCGACAACCTGTCACTTTGCGGCACAGGGTATGCCTTCCAGAGGTGTCTTCATTATGAAGCGTCTGATTTTGATATTGGTAGGACTCAGTTCAATTGCGGCAGCGGGCAGCGGATTGGCTGAATCCAAAATCCTCTCCCAATCCTTAAATTCAGGTGATGGCTTTGCCCGATTTGACCCGGAACAGTTCACCTGGACTTTTGGCACAAGTCTTATAGAACAACAGGTCCGATTGGCTCAAGGGAAGTTCTATCTGACGAAACTAACCAACCGGCGCACTGGGACTAACTTCGTGGCTGGAGCTGAGGCAGACGAGTTTCAGTTCCTATTTGGTGCACGAGAGCAGAGTGGACAAAATGGGCCATTTACTTTCAAAGATTGCCGCCTGGCCCGCTTGCCAGTTCCGCAGACGTCACCTGGTATTGATCCGGGAGTAGAGCTGATCATCATCCTGGAACATCCGCTTTTTCAGATCAGTCTCCACTATGAGGTTTTTGCCAGCACTCCAAGAACTCCTCTGGGGATCATCAAGAAGTGGTACACGGTGCTCAATAGGACTTCAGAGTCTCAATTCCTCAGTGCCATCAGCATGAACCATTTCAGAGTCAAATCAGACTTCGTAGAGCAATTGCAGCTTTATCACTGGCAAGGAGGTGGGGCCGAGGCAGGCACCAACCAGCTGATCAAAGAATCGCTCGCTCGACAACACAATCGGACTTTCTTTTCCATGGCAGGTGCCAGCGATTTTCGGGCGGACGACGTTTATGATGGGAGCGCATCATATCATCCCTTCTTCATCCTAGAGGACAGCAAAACTGGCGAGGGTCTTTTCTGGGGATTCAATTACCTGGGTCCCTGGTCCATGCGGGTCTGGAATCCGACCGTACAATTCCCGGGTCATCCCTCGCTCCTGGTCCAATCCCGGCTGGAACTGCACACAGAGACTCTCGCACCAGGTGCAAGCTTTGAAGTTCCTAACAGTTTTGTGGGGGTCTATCAGGGCGACCTCGACAGCGTTGTCGAACAAATGCAGGATTGGCAAGCCACCTTTAAATGGGACCTTACCCGCGAACAGTACCTCTGGACGACGGCCATTTACAACGGACATTGGGATGACTTAAAGCACCGCCAGAAAACAGATTTGCACATTCAGGAGATGTGGCGCATCGCGGACCTGTGCCTCCACACGGGTGCCCAGATCGCCCACGAAGACGATTTTTGGTTTGATGAGCGCGGACGTGGCGTCTGGGAAGGTATTGAATGGGCGGAACTGGTCAGCTATCTCCGGCAGTCCGGCATCCTCTTCCGGCTTTGGATGCCTCCCCAGCACTTTGCCCCAGGCACACCCCCGGATGTGTCACATCCCGAATGGGCGCTTGTCCCAAAAGCTCCTGAAGGAATAACCGCCTGGTATGGTTACGGCTTTTGCGTGGCTTCCCAAGGGGCTCACGATTATATGAAACAATTCATGCTGGATCGTGAAAACCGGTACGGGGACTATTATTATCGATTGGACGGTTGGGTCCAAGCCCCCTGCTGGGCTCAGAATCACGACCACCAACCCGGACAACCTCATGTGGCGCAGTATCGGCACTATCTGAATATGCTGCGCGATGTGAAGATCGCCAATCCTCGCATGGGGCTTCAGGGGTGCAATTCCGGTGGCGAATGGTGCAACTGGGACAAGCTGGAATTGCTCGAGAATAATCAGGCCTCCGACGGCGGCGGGCCCGATGATCGCTACTACCTGAGTTATTTCTGGTCCATTCCAAAGCTGATGGAGTCTGGAGTGGGATCGACCGAGCTGGAAGGGCCCGCCCTCGACCAGTTACGAGCCGACGTCTTGATTCGTCGATACCTGCACCAGGAACAGATCTTGGATCGATATATGCGGGTTTACCACCCCCTCGGCGAAGGTGTCCCAAACGAGCATTGTTATCTGCAGTTGATGAATGCCGAGTGTACGAAGGGAGTCATCCTGCAAGAAGAACTACCGAAGGGCGAAGTCACCGTTTTCCCCAAGCGCCTGCAACCTGCAACCGGCTATACAATAACCTGGCGCTACTCCCCGGGCCAACAAACGCAAGCCGGCAGCGAGTGGATGAAAAAAGGCATTCGCTTCTACCCGAGACAGAAGGACGAAATGATCTATCTGAATCTCGCCTGCCCGCCGGGTAAAGGGATGGACCACACGCCTCCGACAAGGCCTCAAAGTTTGCACATGCAGGCGGCTGCCTATCACCAGCAGGCAGGCGTTGCCCTGCAGTGGCAACCCAGCCGAGACAACGCATTGGTTGCAGAGTACGAGGTCCTGCGCGATGGCCGACTCTTGGACCGGGTGGCGATTGGGACTTTCTATTTCGACCACACCGCGGGAAACGGGTTGGACCGACATTATGAAATTGTGGCGGTGGATGGAGACGGAAACCGGTCTACAGGGTTGGCGGTGGGCAAATAGCTACGTGACAAGAATCTCTAGCCGACATTTTAGAGGAATCCGGGGAGATGACGCCTCCGCCCGCTGAAGGGTTACTTGAGAAGGAAAAAACTGTGGGGACTTGAAATGAGCGCCAATCAAAACCTGTCTACGACGGTGGACCCGCAGGCGCGGATTGGTCACGTCCACCTTATGGTGGCAGATCTCCAGCGGACACTTGACTTCTACTGCGGTGTCCTCGGCAACTGGTCCTCCTCTCTTCGGTGGGTTCCCATTATGCGAATCCGTATGATCTTCAACCGCGGGTCGCAGCAGAAGCCTTCACCTCTGAAGTGGATGGGAGCGGAGACAGGTCACTCTGAAATACAATATTGACGATTCTCTTCCAGGGAATTAGCTGCCTGCACCGCAGGAGGCTGGGAGTTCTGTTTACGATGAGGTAGTTCTCATCGGAAATGTCCAACGTGACATTCTTTTGAGGCCTGGCGCCTCCTAAGTTGGAGTCAGGGGCCTTTTTCCCGGGGGCGCCCCTCAGTTCCATGGCCCCGAAATCAATTGCCACCGACTTGGATTCTTTGTCGCCAAAGCGGTATGTCGATTTGCTCCCGGAAACCAGCACCATATTTTCCTTGATCACCCTCATCCAATCTTCTCTCATGACTATTTCACCTTGGATCCAAGCCGGTTCTGAGCAGACTAGCGTAACGACAAATATAGAACGCCACCCAGAGCGGCTATGACCACCGCCACAATGATGGCTGCCTCGGAGATCCGTTCCTTCCAGGTCTTATTTGCTCCAACCCCAGGGGAGTTGATTTGATCAAACATAATTCACGCTTTCCTTTCACTCCAACAAGTCCAGCGAATCCTCTTCCCTCAATTCCCAGATCTAATCGCTGTCCATTGAGGTAAATGGATAGGAGACCTTTTAGCTAATATTAACCATAGTAAGTTAATTTACTTCATATTGTCAAGAGGGATAAAGGTTGGTCCAGCTTGCCGGAAATGGATACGAAATAAGTCCGGTTTTGTTTTCCAGAATCTCTTTGTCAGTTCCATGAGGAATCCAGGAAGATTCAGTTCAGTGAAGTCGCTGGGGTGGCGATGTATGGCCTTGCGGGTCTCGATCCTCCACTAACAACCGACTCATTACATCGCTTAAGAATTAAAACTTGAACGTAAGCTAATATATGATATATTAACCATTACAGGTTAATTGCAACCACAGAGGAGATTCGAGCCGTGGATGTTCCGGAA
The DNA here is from genome assembly GCA_035541995.1 of Terriglobia bacterium. GTDB lineage: Bacteria > Acidobacteriota > Terriglobia > Versatilivoradales > Versatilivoraceae > DATKMG01. The sequence goes on along the minus strand of DATKMG010000415.1, from coordinate 3,153 downwards.
TTGATCAGAAATCGACTGGAGCAGCTAGATTATGAGCAGAGCGATTTGGCGGCCGCTGTCCACGTGACTCAGTCATTCATCTCACAGTTACTCAATCGCAAGAAGCGGCCTCCGTCCCCACACAGGACGGACCTTTACCGTAAGATGGAGGATTTCCTGAAACTCCCTCCGGGGGATCTTGGCCGGCTGGCAGAATTGCAGCGGAAGCATGAGCTGAAAACCCAGATTGAGCCGCAGCCGTCCCCATTGTTTGAGCAGGTTCGGGAGGTCATTCTCCGCAAGTGTCGTCTTGAAAAGCAGAGGCAAATCCGCCAGATCTTTGCCAAGGAGCCCTTCGGCGATATCGAGCGAATCGTCACTCAAAAGCTGGTCGACGTGGCTAAAGGGATAGCCAGGGAGGAATGGAACAATGAGAACTGGCTACGAGTCATAGCCCGCCTCAACGGTAGGAGTTACGAAGAGATGCGGGTCATCGTCCTGGATTTCCTTGACACCAATGTCTTCAGCCTGTCGATGCAGAATTGCACCTACTTCCTGGAGCCATTGATTGCCGGCTGGGACATCGACCTCATCACTTTCCGAATGAGCGTTACTTTGAAACCCCAGCTAGGCAAAGAGCAATTCAAAAGATTTGGTTTTGTCGAGCTGGAACCGGATGAACTGGCCGATGATCGGGCCAGTTTGAGGGAATTCCTTTCAGAGTATCAGCTCTCCCTGGGCATCGCTCAAGAGGAAGTCGAATTTTTAAAAGCCTTGAGGATCAAAGACAGGAAGCCAAATGCCCTCTATTACTATCGTGAGTTGCAGAATCTACGAGACCCCCTCCATTTCCTGGAGGTACGGATTGCCAACAGAAAGGATGCTTCATGAAGAGAATACAATATGTCGGCTATCAGGCGCAGCCCCCCATGCGGATTTATACTTTTCGGGTCATAGAAGCTCTGGCCGAGGCTCGAGAATTCAAGGCGAGTGTCAGGACCGAAGACTTGTTGAATAATAAGTTCAGAGACCAGGACCTTCCCGATCTGTGCTTTACCAAATTGAAGTACGACCTGAGCGTTGAAACGGAAGAACAGCCCCTGCCACTGCGTTTCACAGTCTCCGATGTTGAACTTCGAAGATACGTTCAAGAACACTATCCTGTAAAGTCCAAGCCAGCGAAGTCCTTGTAACGGTTGCCCTCCCTGAACGATCCATCGTTGTTGCCTATTGGTAAGGAGAGGCGGCCCGATTCCGGAACACAAAAACCACCGGCATGAAGAGCAGCTCCCAATTGACGGGTCTATCCATCCTTAGTTTGGAAAACTTGGTGATGGAGGAAATGATCGGCACGCCGCTGTGGAGGAGCGTACCCCTGGAATAATCCCTCTCGGCACTGGAGGTGGTTGTATGATAAATTGACGGGGCAGTTGTCTAACAATGCCGGTTCGCGTCAGATATCCATTCGTGATTAATCCGTAATTGTATTCGGCAGTCCCACTCAGGCATCGAAATCATTAGAAAGGTGGCTCGGTAGATATGGCGCGATAGGCACTTCGCAGAGAGGACCATCCAGTGGGAGACCCAGATGAGCAAAAAGACGAAAACCAGTTTGAAACAAAAAGTCCAGTCACCTGCAGAGGGGCCGGCTGCTGCGTCTGTTGGAGTCCCTGTAGAGAGAGACGCAGCGGCCAGCTTTCCCATTGTCGGCATTGGCGCTTCGGCCGGAGGATTGGCCGCCATCGAGTCATTCTTTGCCGCTATGCCCCCGGATACGGACAGCGGGATGGCCTTCGTCGTGGTGCAGCACCTGGCCCCCGACCACAAGAGCATGCTGATAGACTTAGTCAAACGATACACCCGAATGCAGGTCTACAAAGTCGAGGACGGAATGGAGGTGCAGCCTAACTGCATTTATATCATCCCGCCCAACCGGGATATGGCCTTCTTGCATGGCAAGCTGCACCTGCTGGAGCCGGCCGCCCCACGCGGGTTGCGACTGCCGATTGACTTTTTCTTTCGTTCCCTGGCGCAGGGCCAGGACGAGCGGGCAATCTGTGTCGTGCTCTCGGGCACTGGCACCGATGGCACTCAGGGTCTCAAAGCGATCAAGGGTGAAGGGGGAATGGCCATGGTGCAGGCCCCCGAGACGGCTGCGTACGATGGCATGCCCCGGAGTGCCATCGCCACCGGTTTAGTGGACTATGTTCTGCCGCCGGACAAAATGCCGGAGCAACTGATCGCCTACGTGCAACACGCCTTTGGCCGGATACCAAGGCCGGTCATCGCCCTCGCCCCCAAAATCGGCGACACTCTGCAAAAAGTATTTATTCTGCTGCGCATCCAGACCGGCCACGACTTTACTCACTACAAGCAAAACACCATTCACCGCCGGATCGAAAGGCGCATGGCTGTCACTCAAATAGACCACCTTGAAGATTATGTCCGCTATCTGCAGCAAAACCCGCTGGAAGTGGAGACGCTCTTTCGAGAGCTTTTGATCGGCGTCACCAACTTTTTCCGCGACCCGGGAGCTTTTGAGGTGCTCAAAGAACAGGTCATCCCACGCCTCCTTGCCAGCAAGTCCCCGGGGCGGCCCGTGAGAGTTTGGGTGCCTGCCTGTTCCACCGGCGAAGAAGCCTATTCCTTCGCCATCTTGCTTCAGGAGCATGCCGACTATCTGAAACAGGATTTCGAGATCCAGATTTTCGCGACCGACATTGACGCCGAGGCCATCGAGAAAGCCCGCACCGGCGTGTATCCTGACAGCATCGCCGCTGACGTTTCGTCGGAACGCTTGGGGCGTTTCTTTGCCCACGATGGCAGCACCTACCACGTCCGCAAAACCATCCGCGACATGGTGATCTTTGCAAAGCAAGACGTCCTTAAGGACCCGCCCTTTTCCAGAATCGATCTCATCAGTTGTCGCAATCTGCTGATTTACATGGGAGCAGAGCTACAGAAAAAGCTGCTGCCCGTGTTTCACTATGCGTTGAACCAGGACGGGTATCTCTTCTTGGGCAACTCTGAAACGATCGGCGAGTTTTTGGAGCTGTTTGCTGCGGTGGACAAAAAATGGAAGTTATACCAGCGCAAAGGAATGGTCGTTGCGCGCTCGGCGATCGTTCCCTTTACTCCCCCCCTGGTAGAGGATGTGACGCCTGGCCGGGCCAT
>DATKMG010000414.1:0-5193 GCA_035541995.1 Terriglobia bacterium | reverse complement strand
TCCTCTCCCTCTTGAACTCTCAGACCGGCGTTCTTGGTGGCCCAGTCACCAAATCCGGTCATTACACCACCACCACCTCCGCAGCAGAAAGCATTGCCACGGATCCGTTGCATTTCTACGAACTCAAGCCCTGGGATGGCTTTCAGCAAATCCCTGGGTTGCTCGTAGAGGCATTCGCTCTGATCAAGGTCTACATAAGCCCCCTTCCAGAGCTGCTTGCCTTCCCGGTCAATAATGAACTTGTTCAAATGCCTTCCGCTGTGACAAGGATCGTGGTAGGTCACTTTCCAGGGCAGTTCACCCTTGAATTGTAGCTTCCCTTCTTTGTAGAGGCGGTTGAGATAGTCAGCTGTGTGAATGACCTCTATTCCTTTCATCGCCTTGTCGTATTCGGAGGAAAGCAAATAGTCCTTCTTTATGGCCCTGTAACATCCAGCGCAAGAACTGATTATTGTCTTGACACCGCGCTCATCGTGCAAGCGTTTGAAGGTCTCAAGGTTCTTCGTAGCAATCCGTTTGAACTCTTCAGAGTCTCCCACTCGCATTGCCGTAGAGCCACAACAGAGCTCATTCTCGCCCAGGATCCCGAAATCTATCCCGAGCTTTTGAAAAATTGATGCAGTAGCGGTAGGAACGGCCCTTGCTGCTGTATTGAACGCACCAGTGCAACCCACAAAAAGCAGCGCAGGCGCTGGTTCTTTATTGATGTCCTTGATAGGCTTGCCAGCCTTCTTAAAGGGACGTGTCCAATCCGTTCTCACCCGCCGAGGGCCCTGGTACGGATTGTCGTAATTCTTCATTGATTGAAGAAGGTTCTTATGCAGGGGCAGAGGCCCTACACCGTCAGCAACAGCCTTACGTCGCATCGCCTCGATAATTTCGGGTATGTAGGGCTTGAGATCGAGCTGGCACTGGCTTTGACAACCTGCGCAAACAGTACATTTGTAGATGGCCTCCAATAACTCTTCGTCCCAGGGAAGCTCACCGCTCAATATACCTCGAGCAAACGCGATCTTACCTTTGGAAGCCATAAAGCCTTCGAACCCGAATTCGGTCCCTGATGGACAGATTTCTCCAAATTTAGGTGGAGGGCCATAGTCATATGCTACTTTGCAGGTCCCACAAGCGGTGCACCTCCAGATTTTGTCCTCAAGCTCTTTCAGCTCAGCAATCTTCCAGTTCATTTTTCCTCTCCATTCGAATATGTATTTTGTTGATTGCTCATATGCCGAGTTTGCCCGGATTCATAATGTCGTTCGGGTCGAGAAATTTTTTCATTCTCTTCAAGAGGTTCAGATATCCCGGATCGGCCCGTTTGTTAATTTCATTGGCAAAATCTATCGGCGGCTTATAAGGAATTCCTCCTGCGTCCAAATCTACCTTGAGACACTCAACGATGGCGTGTCTTGCATTTTCAGTCTCTTTAGCACTCTGCTTATTGAACGGGATCATTGCCCTGAGCATGCCGTAATGGACGCCGCGATACATACTCATCCGCACGGACGGCGATAGGTTGTGTTTTATGAGAAGGTCTTTCCACTTGTTGTACACAGGAGCCCAGACCTTGGCGGGCGTAAAGGTCCCCGGCCACGATATCCCGCCGCCGCCCTGTTTACAGTAGTTCTTGGTGGAACCTACGACCTGGCTGGGCAGTTGGGTTCGTCCTTTCAACGCCTCCTCAGGGTAGACGGTTTGCTTGATGGAGGTGCCTTTCTTTTGCTCTTCTTCAAAGACTTTTTCCCAAATTTCTATTCTTGCATCTCGCTCCTTTTCAGTCCAAGAGGTGGTAGTCGCGAAGCTGAACCATTCCGGAGCATCATCAGGCTTGACCTTGAAAGGATAAGGGATTGGCACCTGCGCAAGCCACCAGGAAACGGCCGTGAGATCATCACACATCTCATACTTGCTCAGATTGAGCATGTACGAATACATATCTTCTACGTTGTCACATGACACTGTGAAAACCTTGAGAAGTGGAGGGATTGGATGCACACTGATGCCAATCTTTGTCACTACTCCGGTTGAACCGAGCCAGCCCTTAAACAAACCATCAAGCTGAGGTAAAGGGAGACAACTATGCCAAGCATCTTCCCGGACTGCGCAGGACCCTACCCGCACCAACTCACCGGTAGGAAGGACTACCTCCATGCTGGTGATCTCCTGGCTGTTCAACCCATACTTGGCGTTAAGCCCGCCGATACCATGGTTAACGGCGCATGACAGAACTGAAGCCGATGGGGGGCCAACGGGCCAACCAAATCTCAGTTTATGTTTGTATAAAGCATCGGCCAGTTTGGCGTGAGAGACACCTGGCTCTATAACTGCGACGTGGGCTTCCGGATCGATATTAACGATGTTGTCCATCGTCTTCAGATCCAGAAGAATGCCCCCCCGTTCGGGGATACACAGCCCGCCAATGTTTGTGCCGCCAGTATAGGGAACGACCGGGATCTTTTTCTTGTTGGCGAATCGGAGAATCGCCTGGATCTCCTCAACCTTGTCCGCCATGACCACATAGTCCGGCAACTTGGGCTTTACAAAGCTCATATCATACGAGTAAGCATACCGGATGTGTCTGGCTGCCGTGCAATTTGCCTCACCGACAATTTTTCCAAGCTCCTTGAGCACAGAATCGACTTTTCCTCGATCCGCTGCTCCCTTGGTGACCTGCCCTTTCTGAAGAACGCTTGACTCAGCCATCTCTCACTCCTTCTTGTGTTTTTTGAAGGGGAACGCCAAACCAGTAGGCAGTATCAGACTCACATCAAATAAGCTTTGGAAAATCTGCGTTCCCTTGCTGCCAGGTATTCTCAGTCTAAGATGTTGCTTGAGAAACATGGCTCTCAGACTGAAAACAACGAGAATAATCGTGGGCGATTCACGCCACCTTCTATCAAGCTTGCCTCGGCAAGGATGTGATCGTGCCATCCCAGGTATCAACCTTTTCGGAATCCTGCGCGCTCACATCCTCCTTGAACCACGTGTAAGTGACATTCTTTACTTCCGTGAAAAAGCGAATACCGTCTGTGCCCATCATGTGGAGATCGCCGAAAAAAGAGTTCTTGTGCCCGGTAAAACCGAAAATTCCAATTGGTACAGGTATGCCGACGTTGATCCCCACCATGCCGGCATGAGTGCGATAGGCAAAATCCCTGGCATAATAACCGTTTTGAGTATAGATCACGGACCCGTTGGCAAATTCGCTGGCGTTCATGACAGCCAGTCCTTCTTCATAGTTCTTCACACGCTTGACACAAAGCACGGGGCCGAATATTTCCTGATCACCGCAGCTCATGCCCGGTTTGACATGATCCAGGATAGTCGGCCCGAGAAAGAATCCTTTCTCGCACCCCGGGGGTACCTTGGGTTTGCGTCCGTCAAGAGCAAGTTCGGCACCCTCCTGAATGCCGGTCTCTATCCAGCCGGTTACGAATTCCAGATGGCCGGCATTAACAACAGGCCCCAATTCCGTCGATTTGTCATAGGCCGCCCCGATCCTTCTCTGGACCGCCTGCTTCTTGATTTCAGCTACGAGTTCGTCAGCGATCGCCTCTTCCACACAGACAACAGGCAATGCCATACATCTCTCTCCAGCGCAGCCACAGAAGGCATTGATAATACCGTTTGCGGTTCGTTCGAGCTTGCAATCACGCAATACAAGAGCGTGATTTTTAGCTTCTGTCATCGCCTGGACCCGCTTGCCGTTTGCCGCCGCCGTGGCATAGATATGGCGACCGACCTTTGTGGACCCAACGAATGCGATGCCCACGATGTCGGGATGTCTTAAGAGTAGCTCGGCCTCATTCCTGCCGGCCGTTACGATATTGATAACGCCTTCAGGAAGTCCGGCTTTCTGCCAGAGTTCCAGAATGCGCATGGCGGATTGTGGGACAAAACTCGCCGCTTTCAACACCATAGTGTTGCCAGTGGCTATACAGAGGGGGGCCATCCAACCATGTGGGATCATTGCTGGAAAGTTCCACGGGGGAATAGCTGCAAATACCCCCAGAGGATGACGGTACAAAACTGTGTCGTAACCGGAGGAGACATTCATGATTGACTCCCCCTTCATTAAGTGAGGGATGCCGCAGGCGAATTCCACGACCTCCGTCACTTTTAAGACGTCACCCATGGACTCGGTCCAGGATTTACCCTCTTCTTTGCAAAGTAGATAGGTAAGTTCTTCCAGGTGCTCGTCAAGCAGCGCTTTCATGTGAAAAAGCACTTGGGCTCGCTTGTTTGGCGGGGTGTCGGCCCACGCGGGGAAAGCCGCCTTTGCCGCGGCAACAGCCGATTCGACTTCATTCACGGTACATTGCGGTGCCAGAGCAATAACCTCACCAGTGGAAGGATTGTAACACTCCATGTATTTCGTTGTCGTCGATTCCAGCCACTCCCCATTCACACAGTATTTCAGTCTGGAGGGCTTGTCCCCAAGATCTACGCAATACTTGACGTCTTTAAGGCGTGATTCCATAGAATGCATTTCTTTCTCCTTACGATATTTGAGTAGTCATCTCGTCACGAGTACGGTTATTTCCCAGCATTCGCTTCTAGCACTGTTGGCCAGGTTTGGAAGGGAAGAAAAGAATGCGATAAATTCGAAATAACCGGTTCCATTTTTCAGGGTGTACGCGATTCCCCCCTTCAAACGGAAAGCTATTTCGCAAGACTACTAACTGACGAAAACCTCTTAACTTTTGTTATTTTTTGCGCCTTCTCTGCGCGTGAAGTTCATCCTTGACTTGAACAAAATACAGGTCCCTTTGGCCCACATGCCTGAGAAGAACCCCGAGTTCCTGGAGCGATTTCCGCGCCTCCGGTGGCAAAGGGCTTTCATTGCCCGATATGTGTCGATCGGTAGTCAGTCCGGCTTCGGTGTAGAGAAAGTGGTCTCTCTCGAAGCTGGATGGAGTGAAAGGAGTGGTCTCCGCTAATGTTGCCATGTGGTTCCCCACGCGAAGCACATGGGCGGCCATTTCTTTTTTGACATTCACACTGTCTTTTCTCCTGAAACATGCCATGATTTTGTGATGGTCTTGCTTGACTTCATCGTAGAATTCAGGCCCAGGATTGAGCGTAACTTTCAGGTCAGCCAGAAGGCTCTCGATGAAGTCCATGAGCAGTATGAGCAAAGGGTTATCTGAGAATCGGGCAATATAATAGTGAAACCCAATCCCTTGCTTTTCTTTA
>DATKMG010000413.1:0-9300 GCA_035541995.1 Terriglobia bacterium | reverse complement strand
ACAGGTGGAACCTCTTGGCCATGTCAATGTGGTGCCGCTCGATGCCGAGGGGAGACAGTTGGCGACTTCTTCAAGCTGCCCTTCGAGATCCAGCGAGAATATCGACCGCTACTTGCTGACTGGTTCCTTCGCCGTCATCGTGAGGCCCTGGCAAGACTCGACGAAGGGTTACTCACAAGGAATACTTAATATTCGCTGGTCTTCCACAATGCCAATCGGTCGTGCTCAAAGCCGATCAAGCACTTCGAGGATTGTCAGATGAATGCGATCCGCCTCCACGCTCGCGGCGGTGCTGAGGCGCTTGTGTACGAGCAGGCACCAACACCTCGACCAGGAACAGGCGAGTTGCTGGTTCGCGTCCACGCTGCAGCGGTGACTCCCACCGAACTTGGGTGGGCACCGACATGGACCACGCGGGCGGGCGAGCCCCGCCCCTTTCCAATCATACCCGGACACGAATTCTCCGGGGAGATATCCGCGCTGGGGACAGGCGTGAGCGGCCTTGCAATAGGCGATGCCATATTTGGTATGAACGATTGGTTTGGGGACGGTACGCAGGCTGAGTATTGCGTGGCACGAGCTGTTGATGTCGCCATCAAGCCGCGATCTGTTGATCACGTGCTCGCGGCCATGACGCCCATCTCTGCACTGACCGCCTGGCAGGGGTTGATCGAGCGCGCCCATTTGGCGCCAGGCGAACGGGTGTTGGTCCATGGAGGCGCGGGTAGCGTCGGTCTCTTCGCTATCCAGCTCGCACACTGGCGCGGAGCGAACGTGATCGCGACCGCATCAGCTCGAAACCTGGAGTTTGTTCGCGGCTTGGGTGCCGCTGAGGTGATCGACTACCGGGTGCAACGATTTGAAGAAGTGGCTCAAGGCATGGATGTCATTTTCGACACGGTCGGAGGGGACACGCTCGCCCGGTCATGGAGCCTCCTTCGACCCAACGGAAGGCTGATTACGATCGCCGCGTCTTCAGAGCAGGCCCGCGAGCAGAGTGTTCAAGATGCCTTTTTCATTGTCGAGCCAAACCGGTTGCAGCTCGGCAATGTGGCAAACATGATTGATGCCGGTAAATTGCAGCCCGTCGTAAGCGCAGCGTATCCGCTTGCCGATGCGAGGCGAGCGTATGAGCACAAGCCACTGCGCGGCAAGGTCGTTCTCACTATCGTCAAGTGACGCAAAGCGGCGCCTTGACCAAGCTGCTGGATGGAATGGGATGTATCCCGAACCCTGTGGTCCTACATCCTCGGAAGGGTGGCTATCATGTCTGGTGAATTTCAGGTAGAAGGCAAGAGCACCCTTGCATTATTCACCCTTAAACTCCATCGCGGCGATGGCATGACCCTCATTGCCATGAATTGGAAGAATGGCAGGCCACCGCAGGATTTCGTGGGATTCGCCATCGAGTACAAAGAGCCCGGCGGCCACAAATTCTTCCCCCTGAAGAACCGTCTGTCTTTCTCGAACGTCGGTGGCAAAGTCAATCCCAATATTTTGTCGACCCGGCTTTCGCCGATCCAGAAATTCCGTTGGGTTCATTTCCCGCGCAATGCCGACCTTCCAGGTGAATTCATCTACGTGGTCACGCCGGTCTTCATGAACGACAAAGACGAATTGAGCTACGGAGATGCGCAGGAGGCCGCAATCGAGCTCCGGCGAGAGACCTATCCGGGCCAGCTCAATGTTGCCTTCACCCGCGGTTTCGTTTCGTCGCAGGCGTTCGTAGACCAATATGAATCCAAGGGGCCGATCTCGACGCTGTTGCCGGATAATGCGGATGAAGGACTAAGCTTCGTTCCAACTCACCCCCTTGCCCAGGAGGCACTGACGTGGATGGGCTTTGAGGCTCGGAGTGGGATCCTGGAAGTGCTGGACCAGGCCATTGCCGACAAGATGGCTCAGATCCGCGTTGTAGCCTATGATCTGAACGAACCCGATGTGGTGTCGCGATTGGAACAGCTGGGCAATCGTCTAAAGGTGATTATAGATGACAGCAAGGACCATGGCCCGGTTTCCAGCGAGACCCAGGCGGCGCAGCGACTGATTGTCTCCGCCGGCGCCGATAATGTGAAGCGCCAGCACATGTTAAGTCTCCAGCACAACAAGACCATCGTGGTGGATGGTCCGAATGTACAGAGGGTGGTATGCGGGTCGACTAATTTTAGCTGGCGCGGGTTCTTCGTGCAATCCAACAACGCCATGATTTTGCAGGGCCAAAGCGCGCTGAAGCCGTTTCTTGCGGCGTTCGATGACTATTGGACGAATGACGGGCTGGCCTTTGGCAGTACGGTGCCCGTAGAGTGGGCCGACCTCGGTCTCGCTGGAATCAATGCAAGCGTGGCTTTTTCGCCTCACGCGAAATCAAATGCGCTATTGCAGAGTATTGCCGACGACATTGGGAATCAGACCAAATCCTGCCTCCTCTACTCACTGGCCTTCCTCTACCAAACCCCGGGGCCAATTCTGGATTCGATCAGGAAGGTCACGAAAGATGACGGGATCTTCGTCTATGGCATTTCCGACCGGAAGGTCGGCGGCCTCAATCTGCAGAAGCCAAACGGAAATGTCGCGCCCGTTTACCCGTCGGCATTGTCGAAAAACCTTCCACTCCCCTTCAAAGCCGAGCCTACCGGTGGAGGCGGCATCCGCATGCACCACAAATTCGTGGTCATCGATTTTGACAAGCCGACAGCCCGGGTCTATCTCGGCTCCTACAACTTCTCTTCGCCCGCTGATGTCAAGAACGGGGAAAACCTGCTCCTGATCCGTGACCGCAGGATTGCTGTCTCCTATACCATTGAGGCGCTGCGCATCTTTGATCATTACCATTTCAGAGTTTCTCAACAAGAGGCCAAGAAGGCCAAGAAGGCACTCGTGCTGGTCAAGCCCCCGCGAAGCCCGGCCGAAAAATCTTGGTGGGACAAGGACTATACCGTTCCTCAAAAGATTCGTGACCGCGAACTCTTCGCTTAAGCACTGTGAGTTCCACGAGGCCGGAGCGGCGGACCGGACGCCATCGGCTTCACGGAGTTCTGCCCTCCAAATTCGCATTTCATGAGACAGTCATTGCTTATATCCCCGCGGGTTTTGACTGCACTACTTACCCCCTAACCCGATTGCCTCGGGCCAACAAGCCGTTATGGTATACTAGGCGGGATCTAATTCGACTTGATCCTGCGCAGTCTGAAGATCAATGAGGAGGAGCGCCGTGGCTGAAGCCGAAGGTGGATTCAAGGTTTCCGATCGCCGGATTCTCACTGAGGAAGGCGAGTTGAAAGAAGAAGCAGCTAAGGCTCATGAAACACAGAGTCATGAAGCTGTTCATGAGCAACATGCGACCGAAGCTTCATCCCCTAAGGAAGAGCCGGAATTGTCGATGGACTTTAAAACCTTGGTTTTTTCTTTTCGGATGAATGCCCTCGTTCAACTGGGCATTTTGGCCAACCCGGTGACAAACAAGGCTGAAAAGGACCTGCGCGCCGCTAAGCAGAGCATCGACATATTGGAAGTCCTCAACGACAAGACCAAGGGCAACCTCGATGCAGAAGAAGCCCAGTTATTGGAGGCTTCACTTTATGAGCTGAAGCTCAGCTACTTGCAGGCAAGCAATCAAATCAAGTTATAGAAGCCAGAGGCCTTGACTTGACTTCATGCAGATTCTCTACGACTACAGAGACTATTCCTTCCCCGAGCGCACCTCTCTGACCATCGGGAATTTCGACGGGCTTCATTTGGGACATCGACAAATCCTGGACGATGTCATTACGACGTCTCGAAATACGGGAACCCGTTCGCTGCTAATCACATTCCAGCCGCACCCCCTGGAGATTCTCAATCCGGAAAAGGCGCCCTCCATGATTACTCCCGGCACTGAGAAGACTCACTTGATTGAAAATCTGGGCATCGATCTCTTGCTGGTGCTTCGATTTGACCAGACACTCTCTCGCTTGAGTGGCAGGAGCTTCGTGAAAGAGATACTCAGCTCGGCTCTTAGAATGCAGCATATCTTTGTCGGCAAGAATTTCGTGTTTGGACACCAACGTTCGGGGGATGTCAACCTATTACGCCAGATGGCTGCAGAGCTGGATTTCACGGTCCACGTGATCCCTGAGATCATTATTCGCGGTTGCCGGATCAGCAGTACCTGGATTAGAGAGCTGATTCAGACCGGCCGGATTAGTCAGGCGAACCGCCTGCTTGGGCGCTATTATAGCTTGCTCGGTCCTGTCGTCTCAGGCGAGGGAATTGGGCGGAAGCTACTTTTTCCCACCTTGAATCTGGCCCCTGCCAATCAAGTAATTCCTCAATCTGGAGTGTATGTCACCTTGACAGCAATCGAGGGTCAGATTTACCCTTCTGTCTCCAACGTCGGCCGGAGGCCGACCGTTTCGGGTCGGAACTTGACTATCGAGACTCATGTTCTCGATATCGAGATTTCTTCGCCCCCTGCACAAATGGAGCTTTCTTTTGTACACCGGCTAAGGAGTGAGCAGAAGTTTGATTCAATTCAACAGCTCAAGTCGCAGATTCAAATGGACTGTCAGCAGACCAGGCTTTTCTTCCGACGCCTTGAAAGGTTCCATGGCCAACAGTCCAGGCCTCTATCTCGGATTCAGATGTCTTCTGGAGGGCCTGTTAAGGCTGGACCTCCCGATTAAACCACTGCCTTTTACGGCAGTGGGATTTGAAGATGATTGCTGCGCTCTGTCGCCCCAATTCCATTAGGGTTGAATTACAGGCAATATGGCTATTTCAGTCTCTCTTGAAATTACGGTTTTCACGGGCGCCGCGAGGGCGCGGCGTCTCCATCATACTGGAGCCAGGACGCCCTCGTCCCGTTCCCCAGCATTTTCATCGACCGTGTTGACCCAAAAAGGTCATGGGGCGCTCTCTTAAGGATTCTCCTCACCTAACATGATCGCTACCCCTTTGTGGACGTAGTAGCGAAGAAAGGTCGAGTTTATGTATTGCACGAATTGTGGTGCGACCATTTCTGAGGCGGGGCGCTTTTGCAGCCGTTGTGGGGCGCAGATTCAACCTCCATCCACTCCAACTTCTCTGACGCCAGTCAAGCCTGCGATCGATGAAAGCATGGGAACTCATTTCAAGGTGCTGAGCTGGCTATACCTGGTGTTCGGTGCTCTCGGCGCAATTGCCGGAGTTTCAGTATTCGCGTTTTTCTCTTCCATCGGATACGGATTGGCCGGCCTGCATTTAGAAGGTCTGCCCTTCCGGTTTCCCCATCTGGCCTCAGGCATTGGGTTTCTGATTGCTATGGTCCTGCTGATTTTCTCTGTGCCCGGGATGATCGCTGGATACGGGCTGTTGAATTTTCGGAATTGGGCCAAGCCACTGACCATCGTTCTGAGTGTACTAAACTTGATTCATCCTCCATTCGGGACACTCCTCGGTATTTATGGCTTATGGGTGTTGCTGTCCAGGCGCGGAGAATTGTATTTTCAGGAGAAAATGGCTACGGCGCAACCCTAGTCCATGAATTCAGTCCATGCCAGAAACGATTCGCGGCCAGGTCATCATCGTCACCGGGGCCTCTGCAGGTATCGGTGATGCAACAGCGAGGCTTCTAGCAAGTCAGGGCGCTCATTTGGTTCTTGTAGCGCGACGTACCGAGAGACTGGTGGCATTGAAAAAGGAGTTGCAGGATCAAAACCCGCCGGGAAGGGGCGAGACGACAAGACCACCAGTTCTCCTGATCCCCGCCGATATCACCTCCGAGGCCGACCGACAACGAATAGTTCATGAAACGTTAGACACTTTTCAGCGTATCGATGCCTTGGTCAACAATGCAGGTTACGGACAACGTGGGCCTATCGAGATCGTGTCCCTGGAAGCCATCCGTGCCAATTTCGAAGTCAATTTGTTTGGGCTCATTGGACTGACGCAACTGGTGGCCCCCGTTATGCGAACACAGGGTAAGGGGAGGATCATCAATGTCAGCTCCGTGGCCGGCCGCATCGCCCGGCCCTACTCTTCCATCTACGATGCTACCAAGCATGCTTTAGAAGCGATTTCAGACGGGTTAAGAGGGGAGTTATCGGCCTTCGGAATCAAGGTAGTCCTGATCGAGCCCGGCCTGATCCTCACGGAATTCATGCAAGCAGCCGACCAAATGTCGGCCTCGCTCTGGACGAATCCTGGGCCTTATGCACCCGTATTACAGCACCTCAATAAGAACCAGGCTCGGGCTCGCCGGATCGCTGCCCAACCTGAAGTGATCGCACGGCTTATCCTAAGAGGTCTCACAGATCGAAAGCCGAGGCTCCGCTACGTCGCACCATTCCACGCCAAGATCTTTTTGGCTCTGAAGTGGATGTTACCTGACCGCGTCTTCGATTCCTTGGTCAAACGCGTTCTGGATGTGAAGCCGACCCAAGACGGCAGTTGATCCAAAGGTAGCACACCACCCCTGATAAGATTCTGTTCCTCTGCTAACGAAACTCACCAATGTGAGGGAAGTACAGTCACCACCGCGATGGTAGTGCGAGCCGGATGAGCGGACTCACGCTTGCTGAAAAGCAACACAATTGCGTTACTCATTCAGACCCCATGTTGGACGCCTCGACCCTCCCTCGGCCTTGGAAGACATGAGAGGCTTTCATGAAAATGCGGTTCTAATGTGGGAGCAGCACTCCTGCGCGGCGACCTCCGAATCTAAACTTATCGCCGCTCGGAGATCGGCTCCCACACTCCCCCCAAGACCAGCATTTTCGTCGCCGGTGGTGAACATGAAAAGCTCATCCGGCACTTTCATGCAAATCGAGTTTTGCTAGCCACGGTTACCGCGCTCTTGGCAGTTGCCGTGGGCATTCGAGCCCTTTTGAAAAGCCCACGCTTGATTCAAGAACTGAATCAAGTGTGGTAACACCTGCTCAATTTCGACCACAGATTCTAGCCGACATGAGGGCACGCGGCACTCCAGGGTTGGAGGAATTATTCCCTCTTTGATACCAGATCTCCAAAAGGTCCCAATAGATCATACTTGTTGAGCCACGTGGTATAGAGGATTCCGCAGGCGCCCGGCGTATTGTCCAGAGCCTCCAGCCATCCTTTCGGGTTGTCAAGATTATCTCCATCATAGTAGGAGCCGGCCATCGTTCGAAAACCCAAGCTGGAGAAGTGCTTGAGACTGGGGACCCGCATTTCGTAGTACCAGCACACAATGTTCATCCCCTTGGGGATATACTTCCACGAATCGACATAGGTCCCTTCGGCGAGGTAGTACCACTTTTGATCAGGACCAGCGTTATGATTGGGATCGAGCATGTCCGACCAGACAAAGATTTCAGCCTTCGGATTCGCTTCCTTTAGTAGATTGAATTGCTTGGTCAACGTATCGCCTAGAATCTGTCCCATTGTCATATTCCGTCTCTTGCAGGCTTCGCAGGAACCGCCTGTCCGGATCTCGTCCATATTGAGCATATAGTATTTAGGTGAGAGGGCCTGCTGCACTAGACGGGCTTGCTTCCTCCAGATTTCATAAAGCTTGGGCTCTGACATGCAAATGGGCGTCTGGTCGTTGTAAATGAAAGTCCCATGGTAAAAACTAACCCGAAGCCGTTCGCCTTCCGGAATCCGGCTTCCGGCTACGATTTCGATTGGCGGCCCCTCGTGGTCGTAGCGAAAATTCATTATGGGATCCAAAACTTTTACAAAATCGCGGCCCTCCTGGTAGGTCATCCCGCTGGACTCACCTCTGACCGTTATGGGTGTCCCCGGCCGCCTGAGGACGTTGATCAGCCCAACCTCATCGAGATTGAGGTCATCAATCCAGAATTTACCGTTCCCTCCTCCGGAAACCGAGGGCATAATCCGTACCTTGTCATAATTCCACGTGTTAAACCCGACGGTGACTTTGTGCCAGTCATCCGTCGGTGAGAGCTTGGGATTTTCATACTGCAAGGGACGTTGTTCGTCTCCGCCCAGGACCTTCAATTGAAAGTTGCTGTCTCCAAACGGATCCGACGGTTTCAGGTTCTCCGCTTTCACCCAACAGCTCAACCGATAATGACGATAAGGATGAACCTGGACATCCTGATCGATGTTGACGGTTTCGTCCGGGGCATTCCGAAAGTTATCAAACCGCAACGAAGCCTTCCCTTCCTTGAACGTGTTAGTATCTACAGACACAAACTGTCCGAGTTTGCCTGATAGTAGAAAACCGTCCAGCCCATCTTGGGACGATTTCTCAAATCCTCCATTAACCAATCGTACCGGGGGGTCGGCAGTCAATCTCGCCTCGCTGTTCTCTACTATAAAAAGTGCATCCTTCACCGGTAGCCCTGCCGCCAGGTTTTTGTCATGAGCCAGGACCGCTCCTCCGTAACCAACCGACATAAAAGAGGGAATGATCTCCAGACCAAAAGACGCACCGAGCTCCTTGACTTTCTGCAGTCTCTGGTAGAATTCGGAAGGTTGCAGGTCCATCGTATCCAGCCCCGACGACAGAAGAATGCCATTCAGCCCGTGTTGGGAGGCAGTCTGGGCAATTTGCCGAATTTTCTCGACATCTTTATCTGACCGAAGACCACTTCCCACTCGAACCCAGCGATAAGGGTATACCTTTTTGTTATCGCCGCCGGAACTCCCGATAAGAACGAAAAGAATAACTAATGCTAAGAACAGATACCGCTTCATATCTACTCCTCCTGAGAATAAAATGAGATAATCCAGGGAACAAGTTAATACCCGGGTGCAATCCCACGCGTCCGGGGCAATTTCAGCATTTTTAAACAGTACAAGAACTTCTCTGGAATGGTACGATTTGGCATTTCAATTCAGATCTTGAGTCTTGCGGGTTTCGCCGACCCGACATCTGACCCGGATCTCGCCGGAGCGAATGCAAAGATTAGCAATTTCTACATGAGCCTGGGAAGATATTCCGGTCTCTTGTTGCTTTAAACAGATTTCAAAAAGGGGGCTGCACTCGTGGAAATCAAAACAATCCTGTGTCCAGTTGACGTTTATCGTACAACAGATCAGGAGCTCCAATTCGCAACATTGGTTTGCAGGCATTTTGGTGCCCGGCTGATCCTGCAATGTAACCTCGAGACTGCACCGCCCAGCAGTCTGGGCATGAATTGGATGTATGCAGAAGAGCATAGGGACCAAGGGAAGCAGGACGAGGCAGCCGCAGAACTGAAGCTAAGAGACTGTTTTTCCAAGCTACCCCCGGAAATTTCCGTGGAAGGGAAAATTACCCATGCTCCTAGAGATGTTGCCATTATTGCCCTTTCGAAAGAATGTAGCTCCGATCTGATCTTCATGGTTCGACATGAC
>DATKMG010000412.1:0-4921 GCA_035541995.1 Terriglobia bacterium | reverse complement strand
CCGCGCGGAGCGCGGCTCCCACATTGATATTTTCATGTTACGTGGTGCCCCTCCGAGAGGCATGAAAGGCTTTCATGAAAATCCCAGTTTTGGTAGCCACGACAAACTGCTTCTGGTTTGTCGTGGGCTTTTGAGCACATGTGAGAAGCCCACGAGGAATTCAGAGCACGAATTCCTCGTGGCTACCCATGCTGTTTTCATCCGCCGTCGTGAACTTGAAAAGGTCATGGGGCACTTTCATGAAAGTGCGGTTTTGGAGGGCTGAACTCCGTGAGGCCGATGGTTCTTGTCCGCCTCTCCGGCCTCGTGGAACTTGGCTCTCCAGCATTTTCGTCGACAGTAATGACCTGAATAGGTTGTGGCGCACCCTCATGAACAACTCCCATCTGTCAGACGAATCGGTACTGACCCGGTACAGGTACCGGCGGCACGTTCATTGCCGCCTTGTAATTGAAAGTCTTGGGCTGGAGGTCCTGCTTGGAAGCCATAATCATTTCCCAGGTGATTTCCAAGCCTGAATAAGCTGATTCACGACCCATGATGCAGGTCAAAGTACTCTCCGCCACGGTCATTCCGTCGTTTGTGTAGGCGCTGTCGCCGCGAATACTGTTCACGAGCCGGACGTGTTCCTGGACATACGGGTCAATGCCTTTAGATCCCATGTCCGCACCGTCGCTGCGACCCTTAGCACCAACCACGGTGTTCCATACTTTCTTGTAACAGGCTTTAGGATACTGACGGCAAATGCTGTTCATGCAAACGCCGTTTGGATAGATGAAGTCAGCGCTCAGGTGATCATAGATATTTCCGTAAAGCTCCTCTCGCGGCCGCCATGCCGTGCCGCCGGAGGCAATGACGCTGGCGGGATGGCTACCCATCACCCAGTTGCAGAAGTCGATCATGTGGACATGCTGCTCGACGAGTTGGTCGCCGCAAATCCACACAAAGGAGTACCAGTTCCGGTGCTGCCATTCCATGTCTCCCCATTTCGGGTCACGCTTGTCGGCATGCATGACGGGGCCGCTGAGATAGTAGGCCCCCAGACTTACAACCTCACCGATGGCCCCATCACGGATCTTCTGGACGGTTTCGACGACCTCCTTCTGTGAGCGCCGCTGTGTGCCGGCGACGACAGTGAGCTTCAACTGTTCGGCGTTTCGGACCGAATCCATAAATCGACGCGTCCCCACCGCGTCAGTGGCAATGGGCTTTTCGGTAAAGACATGCTTTCGAGCGCCGATGGCAGCCTCAAACTGTTCGGGCCGGTGACCCGGCGGGGTGCACAACAACACCACATCAATGTCGGACGCGATCACTTTCTTGAAGGCATCGAAACCGATGAACCGGTGTTCCGCATCGACCTTGACTCGTCCCTGCACTGACTTGATCAAGTCGGCCAGGGGCTTACCGGTAAAGTCGGCCACGCGCTTGGGGCTTTCGTCATTCAAGTAGTGGGGATCCTGCATATCCGCCAGGGACCTCTTGAGTTTGTCCTCAAAAATATCTCCCATGGCCACTAACTCGACTGCGGGGTCGGCCAAGAGCAGGTTTACGGCCGCCTCGGTGCCGCGTCCGCCGCAACCCACCAGACCAGCTTTGAGACGCTCCTTGCCGGCACCGCGGACCAATTCGGGTTTAACGATGGTCCATGCAGCGGTAGTCGCTCCAATTCCGGCTGCTGTGCCGATGAACGATCGACGAGACAAAAGACTGCGTTCTTTTGGCATAATGTCACCTCTCGTTTCATCGCTAGTCAAAGTTGAAATATTAACAAGATGAAAGTGTCAAATGACCTTTTCAAGTTCACCACCGCAGATGAAAATGGCGGTTTGGGGGTTAGCATGGGAGCCGATCGTGGGACCGCTGTCCCCCGAGCGGCGACCTATTTGACCCTGGGAACCGCCGCGACGGAGCGCGGCGGCCACCCTCAAGATTCGCATTTTCATAAAAGAAATCTCAATTGCAATTCGCCCTCTGTGGTTGATTTCAATCTCCCTCTGTCCCCAGTTGCACGCGATTACGTTTTTGACAGCTCGCTCGCGTGACGGCTGATCTTTCGAATCCCCTCCGCAATCTGGTCCATGTCTCCACGGCTTCCAAGAAGCATATTTTGCGTGAACCACACAGCTTCCTCGCATAGCCGATCGTTTTCCGGGCAGTCGTTGCTTTTGAAGTACTGGTCGATCCCTTGTTTAGAATAAACCTGCTGGTATCCACGTGAGTACAGAGTACTTTTGAGAAAAGGTTCCTTGTTCAACGGAGAATATCCTGCCGAACAAGGTATTCCTTCAGCTTCCAGGGCTGCCAGGAACCGTTTTCGATCCAATCCGGCAAACCGACTCTTATCGTAGCGGAACATATAAAGGTGATAGGCGTTACGAGTACAGCCCGCATAGCTCTGAGCCGGCCGAATTCCCTGAATCTTCTTCAACTGATCCGTGAGGTAAGCGGCGTTCTCTTCACGGAGCCGGGATTGCTTTTCCAAGCGGGTCATCTGCTGGAGCAATAACGTCCCCTGGAATTCGGTCATGCGGACATTGGTCCCTTTGACCCGATAGGAGAATGCCGGCGTCGGCTTTCTTTCTGCCCCGTTGGTGTGGAAAACATAACAACGATTAACCAGGTCGGTATTGTCGCTAATGATGGCTCCGCCCTCGCCGGAAGAAAGATTCTTGCTTACCTGGAAACTGAAGCAGCCGGCATCTCCCCAACTGCCCAGTTTCCTGCCTCGCCATTCGGCCAGATGGGACTGGCAAGCATCCTCAATGACCGGGAGTTTGTGTTTCTTGGCGATGCCCAGAATAGCATCCAGATCAGCCGAGCCGCCTCCCAGGTGAACCGGGATGATGCAGCGCGTTTTTTCAGTGATGGCACTTTCCAATTTCTTGGCATCGATCTGGAAGGTCTCCGGATCAGTATCCACAAAAATAGGCAGGGCAAACTGGAGGAGCACCACATTAATGGTGGCCACAAAAGTGTAAGGAGGCACAATGACTTCGTCTCCTGGTCCGATGCCCAGAGCATTTAACGAGGTCAAAAGAGCGCTGGTCCCATTTGCGGTAGCCAGGCAATCCTTGGTTCCCATCAGCCTGGCAAACTCCTTTTCGAAGGTACTGACGGCGTTTCCATCCATCCTGAACCAGTGTTTGGCTCGAAGACACTCCATCCAGGCCTTTTCGTCGTTGTCGGCGATCATGGGCCATGGCGGAAATGGATTGGTCCGGACGGGTTTGCCGCCCAACAGGGCTGGCTTGGCTGAGTCCTGGGAGAAAAGGGTCGTGCGAGTGCCCAGTGAAAGCCCGGCAGTCCCGACTACGGTTGATTTTAGGAAATCTCTTCTTTTCATAACTACTCCTTCCTTGGCAGGAACAGGCTTTGATCCATAGGCCATTGGTTCCTGCAGTTCCCCGAAGGGGATCCATTGGCCAGCCCAGGGTTGCGGGCCAGCGCTACCCTGAGGTTCCGGTGCGTTCGATTTTCTTTTTTCCCTGAAAGGGATAAGTACCTCCACCTGAGTATTAAACCCCTTCAGGGTTTTGTTCCTCCTACCATGATCCTTTGACCCTGGGTCGCGGCAAGGCCGCAACCCTGGGCTCTCAAATGAATCCCCTTCAGGGCTTTGACCGATCCAGGAATACCGTCGATATTCAATTCCTGACATTTTAAGGATAGAAGTTCCCCAGATGACGCAACCTTCTTCTCTTCCCGCATAGAACTAATGGAACACACCCAGTGCAAAACTCCTGAGCTTCTCACTCAATTCTTCCCAATGACGGCGGTTCCGAGGACAAAGAGCTCGCCACATCTTCAACTCTGCTAAAGAATGCCAGGAAGTTTTCGCCCAGAACCTTTCGTACGACTTCTTCAGAGTGGCCCCGGCGTAAAAGTTCTGCAGTGATTTTTGGAAGTCGCGAAACGTCTTCAAGACCTTCGGGGGGATCATGGATCCCATCGAAATCGGTACCCAGTCCAACGGCGTCGGCTCCTGCAATTTGGAGGACATGTTCAATGTGATCGACCACCTTGGCCCAATTTGCTCGGCGCGCCGGTAACCGTTCAAGAAGCTTTTCAGTCTCAGCCTCACGTTGGCGGGGGTTGTCAGCGAATTGCTTTTTAATCTGCTCATATTCGGGCCAGATTCTACGAACGTCCGCTCTCTGGGCGTCGGCCATATCCTGATCGAGGAACCAGGAGCTGACATTAATCATGACCACGCCCCCTTTTACAGCAATTCGTTTGATCTGCTCGTCAGTCAGGTTGCGTGGGACGTTCGAGAGCGCGCGGCACGATGAATGTGAGGCAAAGACAGGGGCACGCGAGACGGCGAGCACATCCCTGACGGTTTCATCCGATACGTGCGAGACATCCACCATCATCCCTAGCCGGTTCATTTCCTTGACGACGGCACGGCCAAAGTCGGTCAGGCCGTGGTGCACCTGGAATTTACCGGGATCGAAGTCAGGCAGCCAGAAGGCGCCGGAAGAATCGGCCCAATGGTTAGTGTTGACGTGGGTCAGAGTCATGTATCGAATGCCCAGACGATGGAACTCACGCAAAGCCCCCAGCGAGTCTTCAATGGCATGGCCTCCTTCAATACCCATCAGCACTGCCATCTTATCTTCGTTCTTGATACGCCTGATATCGGCCACGCACAGGGCCGCCTCTAAATCGGCGGGGTGACTGCTTACAACCTGGTGCACCATATCAATCAGCTCAAGGGTTTCTTTAATGGAACCGCCGGTCTCGGCAAACCGCGCCGGCACGTAAATGGCGAAGAACGGTGCCGTCAGGCCACCTTCGCGGGCACGGGGAATATCGAAGTGCGGCGTCGCGCCGCGAACCCCGAGGTCCGCCATTTTCTGACGGAGTTTTTCCGGCACGTCCACATGAGTGTCGACCACAATAGCAGCCTGGTGAATTC
>DATKMG010000411.1:0-4486 GCA_035541995.1 Terriglobia bacterium | reverse complement strand
CTGGATGCCCATCAAGCTGCCGGTGGGATGGAAGAAACACTGGGAGCGTGGGAAGGCGAAGGTGGAACACAGCGAGGCAGATTTAGCGGGGAAGCCATGGGAAAGAAAATCAACACCCGGAATTGTCATGGTTGTGGACTGGCTCGAAGAATCCTCCAGGCGGGATGGAGCTGTTTTCGCAGCGCTGTACGGCCTCTAACCTTTTGGTGGCTTTTTCTCTCTCTAAGCGCAATGGCGGCGTCCTCATTGGCTCAGACCGCAAGCCCAGCCCCAAGCGTGGAAACCATCGTTGCCCGCATGGCCCGGGCCCGGGTTGACAACCAGGCTCGATTTCGATCTTACATCGTCACGCGCAACTACAAGCTGTTTGGGAAAGAAAGACAAATTACCAAGTCCCAGGTAGTTGCCGATGTGACCTTTGTTCCCCCGGATTCAAAAAAGTACGCTATCCAGCAAAGTATGGGCAGTGTACTGGGAGAAAAGGTCGTTCGGAGCATGCTCGCGCGTGAAGCTGACATCACAAAAGATTATGCTTCTACCGACTTCTCGCCACGCAATTACGATTTCCGCTTCATCCGCGAGGAAGAGGTCAGTGGCCAACACTGCTATGTGCTGGAGCTGCTTCCCAGGCGCAAGGACAGAAATCTGCTACGCGGAACCATTTGGGTCGATGCCAACACCTACCTGCTCCACCGCACCGAGGGTGAGCTTGCCAAGACCCCCTCATGGTGGCTGCGGGACGTGCGTATGGAATTTCTCTACGCCGATGTCGGCGGGATGTGGCTGCAGACTTCTTTGGAAGCCACAGCCACTGTCCGGATACTCGGCCCATACACGATAACTGCACGCGATGTGAAATATAAGATCAGCGAACTCGTTGCGGGCGCGTCCGCGCCCCCAACAAAAGGGATCCGTTAAGCAAATGCTATAGGAGTTCCCACAACTGCGAATGTTCCAAGTAAATATTTAAAGTATGTAGTCCCTTAAAGGAGGACCCCAATGATCAGCTTCCGTAGTTTCGCAATTTCAATTTCGTGGGTCGTACTGTCGGCGGTTCCCTTTATCCATGCGCAAGATCTGAAACCTTCCGACGAGAAAATGGTTCTTCAACCCCTGCCAATGGCTCTGGAGTCACAATCCCAGCGTTTTCTGAACTTCATGCTGCTGCAATCGCCACAGGTTTCGGCGCCGTTGATTCCGGCGCGAGATCTTTCCAGGTACCGGGAGTTTCAATTGGGAATGAACGTGCTCGCTGTAGCAAAACAAGCAGGCATGAAACCGTCTGAGGCCAGGGTGACCCATCAACGTCCGGCGCTGATTCAAGAACTGGAATGGCGACCGCAGGATTCTCTGGACTCTTCGCCCGCAACGGAGCCGGTTAAGGAGGCCCTTTTCAGCTTTTACAACGGCGAGCTTTTTCGAATACAGATTATTTACGATCAGTATAAGACCCAAGGGCTGACTAATGAAGACATGGTCGAGGCGATTTCAGCCCAGTACGGACCTGCAACCCGGCCTGCCGCCAAGATCATCCTCTTCTCGTCGTTCTATTCCTATAACGACAGCGAAGATGTGATAGCGTGCTGGGAGGACTCGCAGTACTCGTTCAACCTCTTCCGTTCCTCTTACCGGCCGACTTTTGGAATGCTTGGGTATTCAAAACAGGTAGATCCCCTGGCCCAGGCGGCAATCGTCAAAGCGATCCAACTGGACGAGCAAGAGGCTCCCCAACGGGAGATTGAGCGTCAAAAAAAGGAAGATGAGGAGACCCGCGCTGCCGCAGAGAAGGCCAGGCCCGCACACAAAGCAGATTTTCGGCCTTAACCGGTAGCAATCGCGGAAGGAACCTGCTCACTTAATTGGTTTCTGTCGCGAAGCCGAGGCAGAGCGCGAAAAGCGAGCCAAGGCCATCCATGCTGAGGGTGAACTGCTGGCCTCCGAAAAGTTGGCTCAGGCTGCGGCGATCATAGCCCAGCAGCCGGCGGCCATTCAACTTCGCTACCTGCAGACTTTGACTGAGATCGGAGTGGAGAAGAACACCACGGTAGTTTTCCCGGTTCCCATGGATATCTTTCAAGGATTGAGCTTGGCGAGGAAGTCCTGATCCGTTCCGCAACAGGCGGGCGAGACGGGTCCCCTGGGGAAATACCGGGGCTTGGGGTCTGACGACTAAGTCGGGGAAACGCCCTGTGGAGTGCTGAGGGGGTTGACAGCCGTCTGCGCGAGATCGTCGCTCTCCCCCCGAGGCAAACAGGAATGAGGAGTGCCATGAGCAATGCCACTCTCCCGGAGAATGTGGGAGGGCTGCCCAATCTGTGCGGTTCAGAAGATCTCATCGCCGAAGCGGTCGCCCGAACGGGCCCCGCTTTCCTGCCGGAGTGCGGCATCGATTTCGGCGCCATTCGCAGCGCCTTCAGCATCGCGCTGCACATGCACCAACCGCTCATCCCGGCCGGGGGGGCTGACTTGCGGACAGCGGCCATCATCAGCAATTTGAAGTTCATGACGGATCACCCGAATGTCGGCGACAACCATAACGCGCCGGTCTTCCACTGGTGCTACAAACGCATGGGGGAGTATGTTCCTCAGCTGATTCACGAAGGCAAGCAACCCCGTGTGATGCTCGACTATTCGGGGTGCCTGCTGCACGGCCTGCGGGCAATGGGCCTGGATGATGTCATTGACAGTCTCAAGACCGTCACCTGCAATCCAGCCTACCGCCATTCGGTGGAATGGCTGGGTACGGCCTGGGGCCATGCGGTTGCGCCCTCAACACCTGTCCAGGATTTTCGTCTTCATGTTCAGGCCTGGCAGCATCACTTTGCTGCGATCTTCGGTCTTGAAGCGTTGAGCCGTGTCAAAGGGTTTTCTCCGCCTGAAATGGCTCTGCCGAACCACCCGGATGTCTGCTACGAGTTTGTCAAAACCCTCAAGGACTGTGGTTACCAGTGGGTGTTAGTCCAGGTGGATTCGGTGGAGCAGGCCGAGGACGGTCACGCCATCCGTCACCCTCACATCCCCCACCGGTTGGTAGCCAGGAATTCGCTGGGTCAGACACTCTGCATCATCGCCATCATCAAGACCCAGGGTAGCGATACCAAACTCGTTGGCCAGATGCAGCCGTATTACGAGGCCAAGGGATTGTCTCAGCGGGAGCTGGCGGGCAAGCTGATCCCCCCGCTGGTCACCCAGATCTCCGACGGTGAAAACGGCGGCGTCATGATGAACGAATTTCCCCCCAAGTACTTGGAGGTCATGCGGGAGGCGTCTCACTCTGCGACCCCCCCGGTGAACATTACCGAATACCTGGAGTACCTGCAGGCAATCGGCATTGGTCATGACGATTTTATTGGCATCCAGCCCATCATGCAGAAGCGGATTTGGGACCGCTTCCAGGTCGGTGCCGGGTCCGATGCCCTGGAGAAGGTTATTGCGGAGGCGCGAAGAGAGGATAACCGTTTCCACATGGAAGGAGGCAGTTGGACCAACAATCTCTCCTGGGTGCGAGGCTACCGGGATGTGTTGGGGCCCATCCAATCGGCCAGCGCCCTTTTCGCGGAGAAGGTGCTTGGCAAGGGTGTCCCCACATCCGATCCCCGTTATCGCAATGCCTTGTTCTACCTGCTTCTGACCGAGACGAGTTGCTTCCGATATTGGGGCAGTGGACTCTGGACGGACTACGCTCGCGAACTCTGCCGGCGGACCAACCGGATTCTGGAGGATGACTTTTGACGCTCTTCTGGAGCCTCGAAATCAGGCAAGAGAAGGGTAGGTTTCAGGAACAAAGTGCCGGAGCGCCATCCTTAAAGGTGTCCCGGGCCAATTAACCACGGTTGCTCAGTTTAGTTTCTCAATTGCCCTTGTCCCTTCAGGGCAGCAAAGTAGCGAATTCCAGTTCCCACCCTGCTTGCTAACTCACAGAAGCAGATCGGGAGGTCAAGAACTATGGCAAGACTCTGCAAACATTGTGGAGGTTCATTGACGATCAGGCAGGTAATCATGAATTCCGATGTGTGCTCAAAATGCGTTAGCGTCCCTTCATCCAGGTCTGTACGTTCCTCCACCCGGGTTGCTAATAGCAAGAATCATATCAAGCTTAATTTTGACGTCTTGGTCGCAGCAGAACTGAAGAAGTAGCACCACCAGGAAGTTTTAATAAGTGACTGGAACAGACATGTTACTCTTTGAGGACGAATGGCAAAGACACGTTTCCCGACAACTGCGCGGGCGCGGAGTCTTTGCAGTGTCGAGGCTACCGTGACTATCCGTCGCAGGACCGGACTTATTCTGGTGGGCATTACCGGCACGCTGCTCGTTGCGATTATTCTCCTTGCACCAATCCTACTTAATGCGGATCGCTACCGGTCGAAGGTGATCTCCTATCTGGAAGAGAAGACTGGGAAAAAGGTGGAGATCGGGCGGCTGGCGGTGACTTTTTTCCCCGGCCTAGCGATTCACGTGGACGATTTTGGGGTGAAGAGCCCGC
>DATKMG010000410.1:0-2489 GCA_035541995.1 Terriglobia bacterium | reverse complement strand
AAGGCCTCGTTGCAATGCAAGTCACAATAGAATCCCTCGGGTTTCTCCATCACCTCCAGGACCAGATCATATGGGATCATGCCCAAATCAAATTCGAAAGCCTCCAGCTTCAACTCTGGCCGGATAACGGGAAATGTGCCTCCAACTCGCAGCTGAAATCTCACCTGGAAGAGTGGCTCGCGGTTGAGATCGCGCTCAATCTCGAATTCCTTGAGCATTTCCTCATACGAGAAATCTTGATTCAAAATGCCTTCCGAAGCGGTCTGTCCTATTCGTGACAGCAATTCACGAAAACCCAGATCTTCCGACAGGTCCATGCGGAGTGGAAGGCTCTGCGCAAAACAGCCAATCAATGGCTCGAATTCCGGGCGGTTGCGGCCGTGAACAGTTGCCCCGACCAGGATGTCGTCTTGTTCAGTATATCGATACAGGAGGACCGTGAAGGCTGTGAGAAACAAGATGAAGGGTGATACCTTCTCCTGCAGGCAAACTCTTCTCAGAATAATTGACAACGACTGAGATAAGGCGACTCGAGCAGTCGAGCCCCGATACGTTCTCTTTGATTGCCGGGGAAAATCGGTGGCAAGCTGCAGCCCGGGGGGGCTGTTGGCAAGTTGTTCTTTCCAATAAGCCCTCTGTTTTTCCAGGCTCCCCCTCCCCAAGTGCTGGCGCTGCCAGATGGAAAACTGAGAATACTGTGCGGGAAGGTCCGCAAGGTGGAAAGACCTTTCGTCCGCCAACGCTTCATAAATCAGCCAGAGTTCTCGAAAGAAAATCTCCAGTGATATGTCGTCGGAGATGATGCGGTGCATCACCACCAGGCAGACGCGGTCGTCTTCTGAAAGCCGGAACAAACAGACCCTGATGAGCGGTCCTCGAGCCAGATCGAAGGGAATCCTGGATTCCTCGATGATCAGTTGGCGAGTCACAGTTTCCCGATCGGATTGACCGAAGCTGCGCAGGTCAACATCCTTCAAAACCAGGAAGAGATCCTCTTGAATGACAAGACTTGGTCGACCTCCCACATAGGGAAACGTCGTTCTCAAAATCTCATGGCGGCGGACAATCTCGTTGACGCTCCGCTCCAGGGCTGCTAAATCGAGCCTGCCAATCATTCGGCAGGCTAAGGCGAGATTGTGGACTGGGTTTCCTGGTTCCAAATGATCAAGGAACCAAAGCCGCTCTTGGGAAAAAGAGAGCGGAAACTCCACTTTTGAAGAAGGCGGCGAAGCGTCAGGAATTGGCAGGCCCTGTGCCATCGCCCCCTCCTCTCTCGCGTTCTTGCGGTCCAACGTGTTCTCTCGACGTAACAGCGCGTTCTCCTATTCCGTCTTCAGGCCGACGCTGTCCATGACGGAATCCGCCAAATCGACGGTGGAAATTCCGGATCTTTTTCCGAGGCAACACTCTCCCTTCAGAATGAAGATCAGCAGCCCGAAAACCCAGGGAGATCAGTTTTTGGAAGTGCATCAAAGATTCACGATCGTTGGCAAGCCCCACCGTCGGTTCCAGCTCATCGTAAAGCGCGCAAAGAAGAGAGGAGAATACACAGCCCGTGATTCGAAATGGGTTAAATCTAGCGAAGACATTGCGATAATAGTTTCCAAGTTTATGCTCCGCGAACCGGGACAAGTATCGTAGCTGGGTCATGGGGTCTGGCGAATGCAGCATCCCACCCTCGCTGAAGAGGATATCCTCCCGGTCCAAAAAACGCTGCATGGCATCTTCGGTTTTGAAACAGTGGGGACCGGAATCATCGACAATGAGAGTCCCTTCCCTAACCAGTTCAAGGTCCAGGATCTCCGGCACGTTGGTGGCGCCGACAATTAGCGTGGAATCATAAAACTCCTCTGGAATTTCCCCTGTTGTGGTGAATATCCTGACAGCCCCCCTCAAGCCCAGTTCGTTCATAAGCTGAGTTCTGAGTTTCTCCAGTGAATCCAACTTCGAGTAGATATCGCATAGGCTGACCTCAACCGGGTGAGGCAGGCAGTTTAACATCAATCTTAGGACGGTTCTCCCTATGGAGCCCAACCCCAGAAAGCCGACTCTTTCTCGTCTTAGGTCACGTCCGCTCTCTTCGAGAATTCTCTTGACGGCAAGTATTACCGTGGCCGCTGTGGTGGCGTGTCCAGTCGTTATTTTCGGCAGGTCTCCTCGCCCTGCAATCGCTTTGGCCACGGCAAATCCATACTCCGTGGCAGAAGGAATCAGGCCTGTCATTGACACCGCGCGTGCTCCAATCTGCTGAGCAAGTTCGAGGGCTTCAACAACCAGACCTACTAGACCTTTCGGATCAACGTAGAGTTCGGATCGAAACCGTGGGATTGTGATGATCCCGATACGGCCCAGTGAAGTCTCTGTAATGGCGCTCAAAACTGGAAGGCCTTCGTACCAGTCGTGAATTACTTCCCGTTTTGTGACCTCTGTGTTAACGAGGATCGAATCTGACAGGTAACCCAGAGCGGCAGAATCAACAGAGGCGATCT
>DATKMG010000409.1:0-17648 GCA_035541995.1 Terriglobia bacterium | reverse complement strand
GATGATTTCTCGCGCTGTGGAACGTCGGGCCAGTGATATTCATATCGAACCCTTTGAGAAAGAATTCCGGATTCGATATCGCGTCGATGGGATCCTGTACAATGTCGAGTCTCCCCCCACCCAGATGAAGGCTGCTATCATTTCCCGGGTCAAGCTGATGGCCAAACTCAATATTGCAGAACGACGATTGCCCCAGGACGGCCGCATTAAGATTAAGGTCCTGGGCAGGGACATCGATCTGCGCGTGTCGACGCTTCCCACACTCTATGGGGAGAGTGTAGTGATGAGAATCCTGGATAAGAGCGATTCCAGCATGTTTGACTTGCAGAAACTGGGTTTCCCCTCTGCCATGTTGACCAAGATGGAGGCCCTCACTTCCCTGCCCTACGGGATTCTCTTAGTCACGGGCCCCACGGGCAGTGGGAAATCTACGACGCTCTACAGCGCCATGCGGCGTATCAATTTGCCGGACAAGAAAATCATTACGATTGAAGATCCGGTGGAATATCAAATGGATGGAATCAATCAGATTCATGTGAATACCCAAATCGGCTTGACCTTTGCCGCCGGGCTCCGTCATATCGTTCGCCAGGACCCGGACGTCATTATGATCGGTGAGATCCGTGACCTGGAAACCGCTGAGATAGCCATCCGCTCCGCGCTCACTGGTCACCTTGTTTTCAGTACCCTCCATACCAATGATGCTCCCAGCGCCATCACTCGGCTGGTCGATATGGGAGTTGAGAATTACCTTCTGGCTTCCTGTCTAATTGGAGTCCTGGCACAACGTTTGGTCAGAATCATTTGCCAGCATTGCAGGTTTGAGTATTCAGGAGATTTGGAATTTCTCCGTGGTATCGACTTCCCGCTCGAGGGAATGGAAACTGCCCGGCTTTATAAGGGACAGGGTTGTGAGGCCTGTGGCTATACCGGGTTTGAATCCCGCAAGGGGATCTTCGAACTGATGATTCCAGATGATGAAATCCGGCGGATGATTGTCTCCAACGAGTCTTCAAATATCATTGCCCGCTATGCCCGAAGCCGGGGAATGAAGACCTTGAGGGAAGACGCCTTCGAGAAGGTTCTAAGCGGCGTGACTACGTTGGATGAAGCCCTGAGGGTAACCCAGGAAATGTAAGGATAGTAGAGTTGAGGCCGTCGTCGGCGCTGAGTCTTTCTTATGAAATTTCCCCTTGGCAAAGAGAAGCTGCGGAAGAATTGGAACTATAGAGCGGCGGTGTCAGCCGCCGCTCCGTCAGGCGGGTTGCCAGGGGAGTTGTCTCACAGAGACGCCCTACAATAATGGCAACTTTTTTCTACAAAGCAGTGGGAAAGGCAGGAAACCTAGTCGACGGAATGCTTGAGGGGCCAGACGACCGGATTGTAGCGCTCAAACTGCAGGAAATGGGACTCATCCCCATCCACGTCGGAAGGGGGCAGACTGGACGGGTGTTTCGAGTGAACTGGCGCTGGGGATTGCGTAAGGTCAGGTCCAAAGAAGTCATGCTGTTCACTCAGGAACTCTCAACTCTGGTTAATGCAGGTCTTCCTCTTGACCGCAGCCTGGTCATTTGTAAGCAGCTCGCAGGAAAACCCGCTGTTCAATCTCTTATAGAAGACGTTCTTCAGGGAATCAAAGGAGGGAAGTCTTTCGCCGACAGCCTTGCCGCCCACCCGGAGGCCTTCTCCCGCCTCTATGTCAATATGGTTAGGGCCGGCGAAGTAGGAGGTTCTTTGCCTGCTGTGCTGGATCGGTTGGTGGAATTTCAGCAATCGGCCGATGAGCTGAGAAGCTATCTGGTGTCTTCCCTCATTTATCCGGTCTTGCTGGCTTGCGTCGGGGTGGCCTCCATCGCCATTCTGCTGAATTTTGTTATTCCCAAATTTGCCCAGGTGTTTCAAGAGGCAGGCCAGTCCTTACCTCTACCCACTCAAATCCTCCTAAATGTCAGCAACTTTTCGAAATCTTACTGGTGGATGTTCTTGTTGGCAGGCGGGGGCATCTCTGTGCTTTTCTCGCGTTTACTCGCCACCGAGAAAGGACGATGGTGGTGGGACGGATTCAGGCTCAAATTGGTCCTTCTGGGAGCGGTGCTTCGAAAGATCGAAGTGGCCAGGATCTCCAGAACTCTGGGAACTCTAGTCCACAACTCAGTTCCGCTGATCCAGTCGTTGAATATCGTCAGGGAGATTAGCAGTAACGTACGAATTACGAAGTCGCTGGAAGACATCGCTGAGGGAGTAAAAAAGGGGGAAGGGGTCGCCGGTCCTATGGAAAGATCCGGGGTATTCCCCCCTCTCGCACTTCACCTCATCCAGGTGGGAGAGGAGACCGGGCGTCTCGACACCATGTTGCTTGAGTTGGCCAAGGTTTATGACAAGGAGGTGCGTTCGGCCATCAAGAACTTGATCGCCCTTTTCGAACCCTTGATGATCGTGGTCATGGGAGTGATTGTGGGCGTCATTGTCGTGTCGATGTTGCTGGCCATCACAAGTATTAATGATGTACCTTTGTAGCCAGACCGGGTTCTTTGAACCTGTCGACCCTGATCTGCGCTGATAAAGGAGAGAAGGCGATGGAGACAAATCCTAGATTTCTTGATGTGAATTCGCATCAGAGAAGGACCGTTCCCCCTCCAGGATGGAATCGAGGGAGATACCAGACGCCCGAGAACTCGAACCGCTGGGTTCAGAACTCGGCGAGCGGCTTCACATTAATTGAACTCCTGGTTGTGATGGTGATTATTGGATTGCTGGGAGCCCTGGTAGCTCCACGGTTGTTTAAGAACGTGGCAAAAAGCAAGATCACGGCAGCCAAAGCGCAAATCGCAAATTTTCAGACTGCTTTGGGTGCTTACCGGTTGGACGTCGGGACATTTCCCAGTACCGACGAGGGGCTCCAGGCCTTGAGAGTAGCTCCGCTCAGTGCCAAGAATTGGGAGGGGCCCTACTTGCCAAAAGAGATTCCGCCTGACCCGTGGGGGAACCCTTACATCTACAAGTACCCGGGTGAGCATGGAGATGAACCCGACATCATCTCCCTCGGGGCCGACGGTAGAGAAGGCGGCGAGGGCGAGAACGGGGATATCTACAGTTGGAAGTGAGAGAACCAAGGATTAAGGGCTTGGGACTGGGGGGCTAGAGTCTAGAGGATGGGGATAGATACCGGATTCTTAAATATGACTCCTATGCGCCTTGCGATACAGCCCTTGGGGTCGCGGACTGGCAAGAGATCAGGGGATATTGAAGCGATCGGGAGCCCAGCAGAAACCAAACCGCCCCGCTTGCAGTATTCTTTGGCCATGCCTCCCCCTGCTTTGGGTTTCACTCTTCTGGAGTTACTGATCGTAATGGCGTTATTAGGGGTGTTGACTGCCGTTGTTTATCCTTCCATTGGACGCGGGATGTCTACACTCCGGCTTCGGACGGCCTCCCGTCAAATCGCCGCTGCAATTCGGCTGGCCCGTTCCAAAGCTCTGAGAGAGCAACAGACCTATTACCTGCAATTTGACGTGAGAAAAGGCAGGGTAGATCTCTCCAGCGAAGACCTGAAGTACCAGCGTTCATTTTCCCTGCCTGAAGGAATAGTGTTCCGCCGTGTCGCTTCATCCGGAGAGGACAATGGACTGGACTCGACGGACCGCGCTTATTACTTCGCACCAAACGGACTGGGGGAAAACATTGAAGTCAGGATTGCAAATAGCCATGGCCGGCAAATGAGAATCATTCAAAGCTCAATGGTGCATTCGCCGAAGATCGAGGAGGGAGGATCGGACTGAGAGCGACATGAGAGTCCCTGGCGACCTATTGAGATCACCACAGTCGATGAAAATGTTGGAGGGCCGAGTTCCACGAGACCGAAGAGGTCGTAAAAGATCGTCGGCCTCACGGAGTTCGGCCCTCCAAAAGCGCATTTTCACAAAAGGAATTGTGCCTCTCAGGAGTGCTAGTGGGGGTCTGATTCAACCGTCGCAACGCGACGGCACGGTTTTTTGACCCCTTGTGCCAGCCTTGAAAGGCCGGCCTAAGTTCAATCAGCCGCTATGCGGCTATTCGAGGTTTGGGCATTTGATGCCGCGCAGCGGCCATCTGAGTTTAGACCGGCCTTTCAAGGCCGGTTTTCTTCGAAAATGGGCACCGTCGCGTAGCGACGGTTGCAGATCGTGTAGGGCTGAGGTGGTCCAGGAAAGGGCAACATTGGATAAGAAAAGAAGGCAGAACCTGACCACAGTCCTCCCCAGAAACGGTTTCAGCCTGATGGAGGTTCTGGTGGCAATCGCTGTTTTGGGAATCGTGTTTACCACTGCATTCAGTCTGATGACAACCTCGCTGAGAAATGTGAATCGGATCGAAGAGCGTGAAAAGGTCGTTCGCTACGGCCAGATGAAACTCAATGAAATGGTGCTCAACGTAAACCAGGGGAAGGTGGAGCAGCCTCTATCCGGGAGCTTTGACCAAAAATTCCAGTGGCAAGCACAGATTGAGACTTATGACACACGGGAAAATGCGCTGACTCCTCCGCCATTCCAGGTCTTGCGCATCCGCCTATCGGTGATTTGGCAGAGTCTGTCTCGACGGAACAGCTATGTACTGGAGACTCTGGCCTGGACTCCTGTTGAAGTGAGAACTGGGGGGTAGAGCCGAGGATTTGACTGTGTCACACGTGGCAAGGCACAAAAAGGCAGGTTTCAGTCTCATTGAACTCCTTGTCAGCATCACGCTGACGGGTCTATTGACGCTTGCCCTCCATTTTGGATTTCGCGTGGGCACGAATGCCTGGGCTAAAGGGGACGGAGAATTGCAGCGGTATCAGTCCACTC
The DNA here is from genome assembly GCA_035541995.1 of Terriglobia bacterium. Taxonomy (GTDB): domain Bacteria; phylum Acidobacteriota; class Terriglobia; order Versatilivoradales; family Versatilivoraceae; genus DATKMG01. Next base: position 12,828 of record DATKMG010000409.1, on the reverse strand, counting down.
AGGTTGCATATGAACTGTTGAGTCGCCAGCTAGGCTCCGCAGTTCCTTATTACTCGCAACAGAAAGTCAAAGATGTTCCGGTCGAGGTGCTGCTATTTCAAGGAGCAACGACGGGCATGCGTTTTGTCTCGAACTTCTCCTGCCAATCGCGCAGTGCTGCCGGATTGCGTCTGGTGGAATACTTTGTCACTAACTCTCAAGTGGGGCGCGGGAAGGCTCTGGTAGTCAACGAGAGACGCCTGCCTGATGACCAGAACTTGTCCCAATCCGTGTTTGGCGAAATCACCCAAAAGGAAGACAACACGGTCTTGGTCAGTTTTCTGGATTTCGGGCTTCGCAGAGACTCTCTTTACTTGCTCGATGGAGTCGATATTGTGCGCTTTGCTTATTTCCCTCGCCCATTGCCCAACGACGAAGGGAATACTTCTCCTGCGAATATGACAGGCAGGAAGAAGGTCTTGCTCCCTCTGGGAGCCGAAATCAAACTACATTGGGATGAATCGAAAACTCATTCGGCCAAAGATTTTTCAGTGGTGGTTCCCTTCAATGGAGCGGGCCAATAGACTCCTACGGGTTGCTTGAGGCCACGCCAATTGATAATGAACTCGAGTGTCTCCAATCAAATCAATGCATCCACCGGCTTCGTCCTCATTGCACTTCTGTGGGTGCTGGCAGGTGTTTCTCTTCTTGCCCTGAACTTAGCCTCTTCAGTGAGAACTGAAGCCAGCATCGCCGTGTCTGTGGGCGAGGCTGAAAAGGCTTACTTCGTTGCCCGAGGGGGAGTGGAAGAAGTCATCTATCGACTTTCCTTCCCCGAGAAAGAAGTGACACAGCAGCTTAAGGCCTTCCCCTATGCCGACGGAATGAATCATTTCTGGATCCGTAACGAAGAAGTAGTCTGCCACGTGGCGATATTGGACGAGGCCGGCAAACTTGATCTCAACCGCTGCAAAGAAGAGACTCTGCAGAAGCTGATGGAAACGCTGGGGATCGAATCCGGCCAAAGCGCTGAATTGGCCCAAGCCGTTGCTGACTGGAGAAAGGCCGATCACTCAACAGATTCGGGTCAATCCGACCAGCCAGCAAGTCGCCCCTTACTGAAGAAGCCGGGTTTCACGTCTGTCGAAGAACTGCTGTCAGTTCCTGGAATAAGCCGGGAGATTCTCTACGGGATCCCCCGGCAGGGAGGAGATGGCAAGATTCGAATCTCTCGCGGACTTGCACAATACGTGACAGTTTATTCCGACAAGAGCCAAATTAACCTGAACTATGCCGCTCCTGAAGTGCTTGCCTCCCTTCCGGAAGTGGATATGGACGCTGCCAATTCGATCGTTCAAGAGAGGCAGGACCAGCCTTACACGAGCAGTAGTGATCTGAATCAACGGACAACAGCAGTCCTCCGCGGTGAAGCGCTGTCTCAGATTGGAACTGAACCCTCCGGGGTTTACTGCCTGATTGCCTCGGCGCGTTTGAAAGGCTCCAAGGTCCATCGCAGCCTCAGAACGATCGTGAAGCTCGACAGAACCTTCAAGACGGGGCATGAAAGGCTCATTTGGTATGACGAGGATTGGCCGCCAGCTGAAATTCTCAAGTGGACTTCATACCAAGACAACAGCAACCCTCTTCAAGGATTGAGCTTCACAAGATCTCTTCGGTCTATGGGTGAGCTATGATCGTGACCAAAAGCCTTGGGGTCTCACTGGATGGAACCTATTTGCGCCTTTCGCTCCTGGCCAGACGCTTCAACAAATATGAAGTGAGGGGTTTGTCGAGCATCCAGGACTGCTTTAACAAGCCCGAGGCTGACCTTCGAGCAAATCTCTCTTCTCTCCTTTCAACAAACGATGCCGGCAACTTGCGTTGCGTGTTGGCGATTCCACGGCATGAATTAATCATCCGGAGAATAGAATTACCCAAAGAGGCTGAGGCCAACCTGCCAAAGGTGGTGGAATACCAACTCCTCAATCTCGTCCCCTCTGAACAAGCGCCCATTTATTATGACTTCCAGACCTCCAAGGGCCCTGCAAACGGCAAGACATTTTACGTAGATATATTCCTGGTCCTGAAATCGGTCCTTGATTCATCCTTGAAGATCTGCGAGAGGATGGGCCTGTCAGTCAGTCGAGTCGTTCCCTCTAGCATTGCTGTGACGAATTACATGTTGATGATGTCCCACCATTTTAGCGGGCGGAATGGCATGGTGGGATATTGGTCCGGGGGGCGGTTTGAGTCGAATGGGTTGTTGAATGAGGCTTTCCTTCTTTCCCGCTCCAACGTCCCACTGGGGGACGAATCTGAAGTGGACGTGATGGTAAGGGAAGCGGAGTTGTTCCGCGGCCAGATGGGGCTCCAGGAAAATTCCCTTCTCAATGTCTATCTATGCAGCGATTCCAAGAACACTGAAACTCTCCCGTCACTCGATGAGCAATTCTTCAAAGTAAAGCGACTCTCGCTGGCCGGAGATTTCGGCGTCCAGATCGCCAAAGCCGAGTTTGAGGGCCGCCCTCTTCAAGAGCATTTTTTGTCAATTGTTGCGGCTTTTTCAGGCTTGAGACGGAGACCTCCATCTTCAGTCAATCTTCTTCCTCTATCATTGCGGAAGGGAAAACCTAAGTGGTTGCTTGTCCCCACATATGTTCTCTTAGGCATCAACCTGATACTTCTGTTTGCCTTGGTGCTCCGCAAGCCCATTCAGCAGTACCAGTATCATGAAAAGCTCGTCCAGGAAACCTCGCGCCTGGAACCGGAGGTTAAGAAGATCCGGAGTGTTGAGAAGCAGATTACCGACTTGCAGCGCCGGACAGATTTGCTGATTGGCTTCCAGAGATCGAACACTAAGCTGCTTGTAGCTCTCAACGAGTTATCAACGATCCTGCCTAAGACCACTTATCTCATGGATCTTACCTATCGAAACCAAACTTTTGAGATCTATGGACTGTCCGATTCAGCTACAGCCCTTCCCCAGATCATAGACAATTCACCCCAATTCCGGGGTGCCGAGTTCATCGCTCCAATTACGCGGGACGGGACGGGGAAAGAGATTTTTCGTATCCGAATGCAATTAAAAACCGAGCAGTCTCAAGCATCGTCGTCTGCCAGCAATCCCGATATCAATCAACCGGGAAAGAATCCCATAAACCCAGTGGCTCCGCGCAAGGGGAGCAGACAGGATAGTCATAAATGAAATGGGCAAGATTCTCTTCGAGAGAGAAATTGCTGATTGGTGCTGCGGGAACCGTGGCGGTATTCGTCGCGTTGATGTGGATTGTCGTCTTGCCCTTCTGGGATTCCATGTCTCTGTCCAATGGGAGTGTCGATCTGGAGGCTAAACGAGTCACTAACTATCGACGCATTCTGAGGGGACAAACCACAGTGAATGCCGCGCTGGATTCAGCTCAAAAGGAGATGTCAACCTGGGAAGCCAGATTGTTGGTCAATAAGACCGACGCTCTGGCCATAGCCGAAATCCAAGGACTGGTTAAAGACCTGGTCTTGTCACAGAAGATGTTATTTCGGCGTAGTGACCTGCTTCCTGCGAAAATGGTGAGTCCTGAATACACTAAAGTCTCAGCGCGTATTGAGATCATGGGGACGATCGACCAGTTCGTCAACCTCTTGCTGAGTTTTGAGACGGGCCCACGGATTCTGTTTGTCGAGGAATCCAGAGTCTCTCCAGTTCAAATCATGAATCCACGGAACAAGCAAGTGCTGGTGACCTTGACAGTGTCGGCTCTGAAGCCCATGGATCCGGGTGGGAGTACAAAGATGAAGAAGACTCAGGCATAGACTTTAGGGTAAGTGTGATGAGAAAGAAACTGATATTGGCTGATCTCGGTTTGACTGGGCTGGCTCTGCTATTAGCGTTTCAGCTAAGGGGGCAGTGGGGGGAGTATCAAGCTCAACATAACCTGGCTCTCTTGAATCCTGCCGCAGGACAGGGGGCTTCTAAACAAGGATCCGGCACTTCCACTGGGATAGCCAACTACAGTGCCATTGTCGACAACCACCTATTTACTCAGGACCGCAGCAATGCGATCCCTGAAGAGCCTGCCTCTGCGGTGCCCACCAAGCCACTTGGTCCCAAACCCGTTCTCATGGGCATCATGGGGTTCACTGATGACCAGTATGCCTGGATGGTTTCTGCCGATCCGAAAGAGAGCAAGGCCTACCGCCAGCTCAAAACCGGGGACTCTTTTGGCGAATACACGCTGACGAAGATCATGGACCAATCCGTCCTCATGAATGCAAGGGGGGAAGAAGTTGAAATCCGGCTGAACGATCCAGCCAAGCTGGTGGCGCGGGAATATAATTCGCCCGCCGCCGCTTCGACTTCAGAGAAACAAGTCTTGAATGTCGGTTCGCAAGGACAGGGCCAAGCTGCTGCCAATCCGAAACCCAGCGCAACATCACCTACCGAGCTGCCTCGTGGCGCACTGCCGCCGGGTGCAATTGTAGGCGGCAGAAAAAAGGTTCTGATTCAAACACCTTTTGGCCCTCAGGAGATCTGGCAGGACGTGAAGTAGAGGGCATTGCAGGTATCAAAATGGCGGTTTTCCGTGAGACTGGCCATTGGAGATAGCAGAATCAAGTGACGAACCGCTGACCCTGCCCTCCCCCAAAGGGAGAAGATGCCGAAGGGGAGCAATTAATCCGAAATCACGAGGTCTTGACTGGTGCACTCAAAGATAGAAAAACAAGCGGCGATAATGAACAATCAATGGGATCTTCGCAAGAAAACGTTGCACCTGACGATAGTTTTCCTGCAACTATTTTCAGGTGGAATCAGAGATTATTGTGTCTTTGCCCAGGAGAAGAAGGACCAGCAGGAGAACCAATCCAAGAACGGAAAGTCGAAAGAAACCGCTGCGTCCCAGGAAGAGAAGGCAAAGTCGGAAGGGTCTGCTCCCTCCCAGAAACCAAAACCAGGGGAACAGGAAGAGTTCATCGAGGTTAAGACCCCCTTTGGGATCCAGCGATTGCCGAAGAAAAACAACCCGATGCTCAATCCCGCATCACCCACCGCCCCTCCAGGAATCTCCCCCGCACCGGCAGCAACTCCTGCCGCAGCATCTCCCCCGCAGACGCAAGCGCCCCCTGCCCCTCCTTCAACGAAGCCGGCCGAATCAGGGACTCATATAGAGAATCGGGGACAGGCAAAGGAGCCTGCCCCCGCCACACCCAGCCCTGCAGGGAAGTCGCCGGAGGCGCCCCCAGAGAAACCTCGGGAGAAAAAGGAAGCCTCCAAAGTGAGACTCCAGCTCGATCATGCAGATTTGCAGCAGCTCATCAACATTATCGGGCAGGAGTTGAAGCTTAACTACATTGTGGACCCAAAAGTTGTAGGAACCGTGACCATCAACACGGTTGGTGAACTCAGGCGTGAGGATTTGCTCCCCCTGCTGGAGACCCTGCTGGGAATGAATGGCGCCGCCATTGTGAAAACGGGTGACTTTTACCAGATCGTGCCCGGACCTAAGGCCAAACAGTTGCCCGTTTCGGTTGAAGGGAAAACCTCCCCCGGCAACGAGGGGAAGGACCAGACCCTGACCTTGCAGGTTATCCCTATGAGGTTCGTTTCCGCCAGTGACATGGCCAAGATCCTGACTCCCTACTTGTCTGATGTGGGCAGCCTCGTGGTCCACGAAGTGGGGAATATCTTGCTCTTGACTGAGGTCCCTGCCAACCTGAAGAAGCTGCTCGAGCTTGTGGATATATTCGATGCGGATGTCTTCGAGAACAAACGGGTGCAAGTCTATCCTATTAAAAATGCATTAGCCAAAGACATCGTAACCGACCTGGTCAACGTTTTCTCGGCTTACGGGCTTTCCAGCAGTGGATCCGCCATACGATTCCTGTCGGTTGATCGCATCAATTCGATCCTGGCAGTCAGTCCAAACCCGGCGTCATACTCCGAAGTGGAAAAATGGATTGCAAAGTTGGATCGCCCGGGTGAAAGCTCCGGTGTCAGGAATTATGTTTATAAAGTTGAAAACAGCGAGGCTCAGAAGATTGCCACGATTTTGATGCAAATTTACGGCAAGACTACAAAGACCGACCAGATCCCTGACCAGATTCCTTCAGCCGGCGCCGCACCCGGTTCGGGAATGACCCACCTTGGTTCCTCCATGTCAGGCGGAGGAGGAGGTCACTTTGAAGAAAAAACAGTCACAGTTTTCTCTCAAGGCAGCATGAGGATCGTCGCAGATAACGTAAACAATGCCTTGATCATCCAATGCAGCCCTCAGGACTACGAGACAATTAAGGATACCATTCGGATGCTGGATGTGGTCCCTCGCCAGGTCTTGATTGATGCCAGGATTTACGAAGTGACACTGACGGGGGCCTTGTCTTTGGGGGTTTCCTATTTTCTGCAACAACGCACCACAACCCCGAAAACCACTTTGGCCTCGTTTACCGCAACTGGAGACGCAAATCACTCGAAGGGCCTCAGCATCTCCACCGGAACCTTGATTGGAGAGACCAGGGAACTCCTCGCCTACCTCAATGCTCAGGAAAGCCGTTCCCGGACGCGCGTTCTTTCTGCCCCGAGTGTTATTGCCTCAGACAACCTTCCTGCCCGGATCCAGGTGGGCACTGAAGTCCCACTGCTAACCTCTCAGGGGGTTGTACCCGGCGGATCTGTAGGAGGAACCAGCCTGTTTTCGAACACCATCTCCAATCGCCCCACAGGGGTAATTCTGAGTGTCACCCCCAGAATTAACGCCAGTGGCTGGGTTACTTTGAAACTCAACCAGGAAGTCAGCTCTCCGGTAGCCCCTGACGCCGGAAGTGCCATCCAGTCCCCCTCCATTAGCGTCAGGTCAGTCGATACCCAGCTAACTGTCAAAGACGGCGAGACTATTGCCATTGGCGGAATCATCTCTGAGAATAAGCTATACTCAAAGAATCGAGTTCCGCTAGTCGGGGATATCCCCGGGCTCGGTCTCCTCTTTGGCAACACTTCAAGCACAACTACGCGCACCGAATTAATCGTCTTGATTACGCCTCACGTAGTTCAGGACCTGGACACCGCCTCAGAAGTCTCTGACGAGTTAAAGTCCAAACTCAAGGGCTTGAAAAAAGAGTTGCGGCAAGAGGAAGAACACTGAATTGAATTTTTTTTTGCATTTTTGATACAAATAACTCTCGTCAACGGCATACTGGTTGGAAGGATTTTGTTGCAACGAAGAGGCGAGAGGTCATTTTGTCCCTAAAGATTCAGGTTTCTTTTGCCGAGAGTTCTAGCGTACACAACACAGGGGCCTCTCCTTGCGGGATATGATGGCAGGAAGTAACCCGCGCTTTGGCAAACAGATAAGTAATGAACGCTGGACAGGGAAAGCAGAAAAAAAGTATTGACATCCCTTTTTGAGAGTGTTAACTTACCTGCGATTTTACTGTGTTATTAATAACTTAGGCGAATTTTGGGGGTCATGATTCGGTCCGGTGGAACGGTGCTGCGGATACAGCAGGCTTCCAACCGTTCTCCGGACGAAAGATACTAACTAAGGAGGTGAGGGAACAGGCATTCATTGTGATAACGATTTCGTCAAGAATCTTCCATGTCACACCAGACGAAATGGAGCATGAGCTAATCAGCATTGAGGTATCGCAAAGACATCCCGAGCGATGTGGCAATCCCAGAGCAGTTGTGATGTCTGGCTCAATGTAGTCTCGAACACACCGTTAGTTGTACAGTAGCTCTTAACAACCATCCTAAGTGAGGAGAGAAAATGCGAGCAAAAAGCAAATTAGTTGTCTTTGCGTTGTCTGCAATGATGATCATGACATTCGGAATTGCAGCCTACGCACAAACCACTACCAATTTTTGGTTCGTCAGTTCGACGCCAACCAATGTCGTTCAGACAGGAGTCGCTGAGGTCCTCGGCGAAGTCCGTATTACGGCTGCAAATGCCCCATACGTGCAACAACCGTCGGTTGCCAGCACGATCAGCGTGACTTACAACGTCCCAATTGCCAATGCGTTTACTGGAACGCGGCCTATCAACCTAGGGACCGGCGCGATTGCAGACCCGTTGGGAATTACAATCACCTTCGCTGGGAATTTTGTCGCTCTCGGAGTTGCTGCTCAAGTGAACAACAACCCCGGGAATGGCACCGGGACGATTACCATTTCGATTCCTCCCGGCATCACCCCAAGTGTTGATGCCTTGATTAAGGTTAATGGCGTGCGCGGACGGGTAACGGGTATTACCGCTCCAGCCACCGTCAATGCCAACCTGACAGCCAATCCCAGTTTCTCCCACAGCTTTGTGAACGTGTCCACCGTGATTGTGGCCTATCCGCAACCGGGACTAGTAGTCACATTTACCTCTGCTGTGTATCCGATCTGCCATGTCACCGATGAAGCCTGTATCAATATTAAGGAAGGCTTTGCGGGCGCATTTGTAGAGGAGAACACTGTCCCTTCTACAGACAATGTTATTGTAGGTCCACGTCCCACCTATGGAGCCACCAACCACACGCAGATTCGTATTCAGCTTCAGAACGTGCCAGCCAATGACACAATCTCCTGGCCGTTGACGGTCCATGCAAGCAACAATCCCGGTGCCTGGTTGGCGTTGACCAGCGGCTCAACTACGACAGAGGCAATCTACGATTATAAGACCACCAACCAAGGGAACTCTGATCTTATCACCGAGACCTTTGACGTTTGCATCAGCCCGACAGGGAATCCGAAAGGTAGTGCTGGTCCTCCTGTTGTCCCACCAGTAGGACTAATCAAGATACCCAGCAACTCCGGGTTCGGAACGGCCACTACTTCAGTGGAACTGTACCCGAAGGATTCCGAGACCGACACGCCATTTGTGTCACCTTGGGACACTCCGGCTGAATTCAGACCCTCTTTTGAAGGACCTGTAATTACCGGGAACCTCTTCTCCGTGACCAAGTGCGTGACCTATCTACTATGGCCGTACCTGGCGGCGAGTAGTCCGGAGAATGGCGGGTTTGACAGCGGCGTGGCAGTTGCCAACACCAGCGCCGATGGAGATATCACAGCAGGCCCATTCGTGGACGTTACCAATGGTGCGGCTCCGCAGTCCGGACAGATCGTGTTCTTTGGGTGGCCGATGTTCCCGGTTGGAACGACGCCTCCAACAGCACCTCTGACCTACACGGTGCCCAACCTAGAAGCCGGCAATACCTGGGCCGATTCTTTCTCTGACACCTCTACCGGTGGTATTGGAACGGTGTTCGGGAACTTTATCGGCTATGTGATTGCCCGCTGCGACTTCCAGTATGGTCATGGCTTCGGATTCATTACCGCCAAGTACGGAAGTGCAGTTCCCGTATTGTCGGAAGGCTACCTTGCCCTCGTGATTCCGGATCCGTCCATTACTGGCGGTCGTCGGGCCTCGCCCGCGAATGTTGAGAATTCTGGTGAGGATCTAGGCGAGTAGTATCACCACTTGCTTAACTTAAAGGGTAGCTGTTTCAGCAGCTACCCTTTTTTTGTTGTTCCCAATGTAGGGTCACTGTGAAATCCACCTTGGTGAGAGGGGAGCTGTGAATAAATGCCGAGGACGTCAGCAGTCCCGTAGGGCGTCTCTGTGAGACGCGGTCTTGTCGGCCTTCCTGACCAGCTGGCGGTTGACACAGCCGCCCTATAGTTCCAATTTCTTCACAGCTCCTCCTTCAAGGGGGGAGTTGGATATTTCTTGCTCCGTTTTGCTAAGTTTAAATAAGGTCAATATGAGATCAATTTCTATACGGTTTGGTGGTTACTTTCTAGTCATGTGTTTCGTTAGTTCGACTACCCTGGCCGACGCTTCCGAGAGCGACAAGCTGAGGAATCGAGTCACCCAATTCTACATGGCCGTGCAAATGGGACAATTAGAGAAGGCTGCACAATTTGTCCTGGAGGATTCCAGGAAGAGCTTCAGCTCCGCCGGTCAGGCAAAAATCATTGGATTCAACATAAATTCAATTGCGCTTGAGGAGGGTGAAAAATCGGCAATCGTTGGGACAACACTCAAGATGATGATGCCGGCCATGGCCCAGGTGTTTGATGTCCCGGATTCGTCCCGCTGGAAGTTCGACTCCGGGGAATGGTACCTGGATCCCGGCCATCCGCCTGAGACTTACGCCAATAAACAAAAAGAGTATTATTACGATAAGCTGATAGCCCGAAACAAGAAGGGCTCCACCGCGCCGCCTGCAGAGGTGAAGTTCGATAAGGAGTTGGTTGACGTGGGCAGCCAAGCCAAGGGAAAGGTGCTGCAGATTAAGTTCCCTTTTACCAACCTGTCGAAGGATTCCATTCGATTGGAAAAGGTTTACATCCCGACTCTCTTCTTGAAGGACATCACAACTAAGACCGAATTCAAGCCCGGGGAAAAAGGGGAAGTGGCGATTGAGCTGGATACCACCACCCTGTTTCGCGGGTTTGATCAAACCTTCTTTGTCGAGTTTCAGCCCATCAAGGAAATGGTCCGCCTCCGAATCCGAGGGGCCGTCTTCGACGCCAAAGACATCGAAGCCGCCAAAGCAAACAAGCAGTAATTCAGCGCTCAAAGACACCCCAGCGAATCAACCGCCCCGACGAAGCGGGGCCCTCCACGATTTTCATCGACCGTGCTGACCTGAATGGGTCATGGGGCACTCTTTCGAGGATACCTTTAATTAAGTGTGGGAACCGCTCTCCGAGCGGCGATTGTTCTTCAGCCGATGAAGTCGCCGCTCGGAGAGCGGTTCCCACATTGCCATTTTCATGCTACGCGGCGCTTTGGTGGTCTAAAGCTCTCATTTGGCGCCCGCCAACTCCTGCAGTTGTCTTCTAGCTTCTTGAACATAAGGACTCTCTGCATCACCATTCCAGACTCTCAAAAATCCCTCAAAGCTCTCTCGAGCCATTGCAGTATTGCCGACCTTCAGCCAGGCCAGCCCTAGATTAAAATAGGCTCCAGCGTTGAAAGGGTTGCGTGCCAATGTATTCCGATAGCAATCGATTGCCTTCGGATAATCGCCCAGCTTCGAGTAGACCGTTCCCAGATTATAAAAAGCAGATGGTGGGAGATTTTGCTGATGGACCTCCTCGGCCCATCTAAGGGCCTCCGCATTTCGCCCGGAGTTCAGGAAAAGCAACGCCAGATTGCATCTGGCTTCGTCGAAGTCAGGCTTGAGACGAACTGCCTCAAGAAATGAAACCTCTGCCAATTGTAAATTCCCTCGCTCTATACAAGCCACCCCGAAGTTATTCTGCGCCCGGTAACTTCGTGGATATTTGCTCAAGTTGTCCTGCCAGAGTGTGAAGCTTTCTTCCCAGGCTTTGTTGCGATTGAAGGTCAGCCACACCAATCCAGTGCTGATGCCCAAAACAAAAATGTTGAAAATGATCCGGCGATGATGGCTCGCGGAATACTGAAAAAGCTCCGCCCCCGAAAAAACCAGGATTGCCATTACCCCGATGGAAGGCAGGTAAAGCCGGTGCTCAAAGATCAATTCCAGCGGCCAGAAACTGGATTCGATGGCAAGGAAAACAAAGTACCATAGCCCAAGGAAACCGTAGAGCGGCCTTCTGTTCTTTAATCCGATTGAGGCCACGATGGCGGCGCCTATCAGAAGAAAAGAAGGGAGCGTTGTCCAGGGATGGAGCAACGAGGTGGACTTTTCGATCTCGTGATGCAACGCCTGGCGACCCAGGAAAGGAGTAATCAGGAGTGAAAAGTAGAAGACCACTACCCGTGCCTCCGTCAGCAGTCTTTCTCTCATGGTGAAGTCCCGCCCCAGGTAATTGCGATGCACCTCTTTAATCGCTCCAGGCCCATACAGCACTGCTACTGACAGTACTGCCAGGACGAGACATACTGCGAAGAGTTTCCAAGCGCGTGCTTTCAAGAACTCCCAGCGAAAGACAAAGAAAAACTCGTAGACGACCAGGGCCAACGGCAAAATGTAAGCATTTTCTTTGCTGAGACAGGCAAGCAAAATACAAGTGAGAAAAGAAATCAGGTAGACAATTCTGACAGCCGAACGCTTTGCGGAGCGGAGCTGAACATAAAGGATGAAAGCTGCCAGGAGGAATAAAGTCGACAACGAATTCATCCTCTGGACAATATAAGTGACCGATTGGGTCTGGATTGGATGTAAAGACCACAGGCAGGCAGCAAGGAACGCCAAAGATTGTCGCTGTTGCGGAGACCGGAGGGGAGAGCACCTGTCAGCCAGCAGCCAAAGCAAAAAAAAGACGAGAATACTGGTTATCGCATGGATGCAGAAATTTACCACGTGATATGAAAAAACATCAAAGCGGGAAATGTAATAGTTGAGCGCAAAGCTCAGGTAGGAAACCGGCCTTCGTCCTCCAATCCTGGACGACCATGCCGCATGGAGGCTCTGCCAGGAGAGATCTCTGATTTGAACAGAACGATTGGAGAGGATATTGGACTGGTCATCAAAATGCCAGCTCGCGTGAAAGGAATCGGAGTACGCGATTAGATTCGCAACCACCAAAAGGCCGGCAAGGATCCAGAACCGCCGGTGCAGCGAAGGATTGCTAGTAGCGCGACCCGATTTACCAGGGCGAAGAGCGCGGGATGATTTTTCGGATTTTTCACGAGTCATGTGTTTGATCAATGTCGGGGCCCTGACGCGCCAGTTCTGGTCTAATGTCATCCCGTCGGGATACAAGTTATTAGCCGAGGATCGAGCGGCGACGCTGGTCGCTGCGATACCCCCGGAAAGACGCGGTATTCACGATCGACTCCGTCAGGGGTCGCAGCCTTAACCCAAACTCCGGGAATTTTGCGTTGTCTTCAATTTTCAAGTCCTCCGAAAGATCGATCGATGGTGGGGAGAATTCACGCC
>DATKMG010000408.1:0-13545 GCA_035541995.1 Terriglobia bacterium | reverse complement strand
ATGAAAAGAGGCATTCCTGGAGGAAGGGGCTGCCTTGGTTAGGCGCCATGTATTGACGAACAATCGGTTGGCCGTCACCCATCTTGTCATCCTGGTTTGGAAGCACCGTTTTCTTCTTGGGGTACCGTGGATTTTGGTCTTGCTCTTTCCCCCAGTAATCCCTTGTTCAAATCAAGAGAATCCCACCCCCACCTCTGAGTCTCCGCGCCCAACCTCTTCCTCTCATTTTGAACAAGCTGAAGCACTTGCCCGTCTGGGAAAGGATTCCGAAGCGATCGATGAATATCAGCGCGAGTTGCTGGACAATCCGAACGATGAGGCGGCCCTTTTCGGCATGGCATTGGCACAGACACGTTTGGGGAAGAATTCAGAGGCGGTGCAGTCTTATCTGCAAACCCTGAGAATCAAGCCCGACCTCTGGGAAGCTGAGTTGAACGTGGGCATCCTGCTAGCTGGAGAACAGGACCTGCATCGGGCCCTATTCCACCTGGAACGGGCTCAAATTCTCAATCCAAAGAGTTTCACCGCCAGCTTTTTTACCGCCAAGGTTCAGGCCCAGCTAGAGAAATCCGTTGAGGCGGAGAAAATGTTCTCCAAGGCCTTAGAGCTGACTAGGAGTACGGATGAGAAGTTCGACGTTTATGCCGCACTGGGTGCATTCTATGCAAAACAAAAGAATTACACCAAAGCCGAACAAGCCTTTCTCCAGGCCCGCGAACTGCAGCGCGATACCGAGAAAATGGACTTTGAACTGGCAAAACTCTACTATGACTCTCGCCAATCTACTAAAGCTCAGACTTTGATGCAGAGTCTGGATTCCAGCCATTCAAAGGACCCTGTTGTCTACGGATTGATCGGGAGACTTTTGGCCGAGAGCAAAGACAACGATGGAGCAGCCAAGGCCTTTGAGAGGGCGATTCAGGTGGAACCCAACCCTTCGCGGCGACAAGAGTATTACTTGTTGTTGGCGGACATCTATCAGGATTCGGGTCGCGCCGATGAGGCGATCAAGCGCCTGACGGAGCTGGTTGTCACTGCGAACAGCCCTGAGGTCCATTTCAGGATCGGATTGCTCCGACTGCATAAGCGGGAGTTGGATGATGCCAGGCTGGAATTCCTGCAAGTTATAAAAATGAAACCAGATTATGCCGAGGCTTACAGTAACCTGGGTGCTGTCTGTATGCTGCAGGAGAATTACCCGGACGCGATTGCTGCCTTGAGCAGGTTCAAGGAGGCCAAACCTGGGGTACCGGGAACATATTTCTATCTTGGCGTAGCTTATGACAAGCTCGGCGATTACTCGAACGCTTTGGCCAATTATGGAAAATTCTTGGAGCTCGGCAAAGGACAATCCGACAAACTGGAATTCCAGGCCCGAGAGCGGAGCAAGATCTTGGCAAAGAAAATGAAATCGCGCTAATCTAGATGAGAGTGGCACCTTTTGTTTTGATCACCCCGAAATCATGATGAGACTGTTTGGGTCTATTGGCCTGCAGGTTTTCTTGAGCTTGTCGCTAGCTGCGATGCAATGTGCGGCCTCGGATCTGAAAGCTGACTATCTAAAACTCCAGGAGAAGGTCAACAGGGAAAGCAGTCCAGTCGGCAAGACTAAAGCCCTTATCAAGATGTCAGAAATCGACTTGAAATTGGTTCTGTCTGAAGCCAAGGCGAGAACCCTCGAAGAAAGTGACAAGTACCTGGCCCGCTATATTGGAGTCGTGCGCCAGGCCTCCGAGGTCTTGAAGCTTTCGAATCGCAATGCTCAGAAGAATCCCACGGGATTTAAGGATTTTGAGATCGCTCTGAGCCAGCAGTTGCGCATGCTTAATGACTTGAAAGGGTACTATCCCTACGATCATCAAGAGACGATTGAACAGGCCATCGAGGTTGCTCGAGGGGTGCGTCAAGAGATGATCAATGCTATCTTCGGGCTTGAGAATTCTCGCAGTCCTGAGGAAAAGAAACGCGACCAACCGAAGGAGGCCAAATGAAGCACCGCACTCCAATATTTCCTCTTCCTGCAACGTTGGCCGTTGGGATCTTTTTCCTGATGCGTTTGCCCCTGCATTCTGAACAGACTCAGGATTATCTGAGCGATACCGAGATTGACCAGTTGAGAACAGAGGAAGCGAAAGAACCTCCGGAACGAATTCGACTGCTAAGCTCATTCTTGAAGGTCCGCTTCGAACACGCTAAGTCAGCGAAAAGCGGAATCCCCTACCAGGAAAAGGCTGCCAAACAGAAAATGTCCTCGGATAAGGATAAGAAGAAAGCCGAGGGTCCAGAAGATAAGAGTTCCCCTGGGGCTGTTTCTGTAAAGTCTTTCAAGGGATGGATGGAAGATTATTTGAAATGCCTGGACGAGATCAGCAACAATATTGAGGACTTCTCGTCACTTCGCTATGCCGAACCCAAGCCATATCAGAAATCCCTGAAAAATCTGCGAGCCTCGTTGGAAGAGCAACACCAATGGATTCTGGAGGTCCAAAACAAAGGTGAGAAAAGTGAGAAGGAGGTCACTGCCGACGTGTTGGAGACTGTCCTGGATCTTATAGATGACGTTTCGAACAGCATCGATGAACTGAACCAGCAGATCGAGCAGATGAAGGGCTCGCGTAAGTCGAAATCCGATCCTGAGAAATGAAACAGCTGAGCCTGTTTGAAGAAGAGCAGTTTCTCACTCTACGCGATATCCGGGAGATTTTTACCGAAAGCTATCGAGAGTTGAAGTTAGGGCGACAGAGTCCCCGCGTGCAAGTGCAGTATTATCCATTTGTTGGCATCAACCACACCATTCGTCTTCGGGATGAGATCCTGCATGTCCGCCTCAGTGACTTACTGGCAGAGGCTCCTGAACCGGTCTTCAAGGTTCTTTCCCTCATTCTGCTTTCCAAGCTCTATCGCCGTCGGATTCATCCGGATCTGGTTTCGACCTATCACTCCTACTTGAATTCCGTCGAGATGAAGCACAAGGCCCTTCAGGCCAGACGCAGTCGTGGCAGGAAGCTCAAACTGGACCCCCAAGGCGGTCAGTACGATCTGACGATTCTATTCAAGGAGTTGAACCAGGAGTATTTCAATTCCAGGTTGCCATTCATTGATCTGGGTTGGAGTCGTCGTAAGAGCCGTCGGATCTTAGGCCATTTTGACCCATCTCACAATTCAATCACCGTTAGCCGGGTTTTTGATGCCCCCGAAGTCCCGAAATTTGTAGTCTCCTATATTCTCTTTCATGAAATGCTCCACGTTTTGTTTATGACCTCCCCCCATTTCGACGGGAAATACCAGCATTCCTCCGAGTTCAGGAAGGAAGAGAAGAAGTTTAAGCACCATCGGGAAACCAACGAATGGCTGAAGAAGCATCTTTAATCTCATTTTCTTCGCGTACAATTCAATTGCCACGCTGTTGAAAGCCTCTGTACCTCTCTTCGTTTCCCGATGGATCGTCGTCCTCTTGGCACCGGATCTCCCATTAAATATCCCCATTATTTTGTGTCATTTTCGGAATGAACCATCATTTCTGTTATGGGGTATCCCATTTCATGCTCACATCAATAGAGTGGTTTCAGGAATTTTCCACAGAGTTTTCCACAGGGTAAATTTGCAATTGCTGTATGAACTTTGCTGAATGGATGGTAGCATTCCGCGTGATTCCGCAGGGTGGTCTGCATTTTTTGTTATGAACAGCAGAGAAAGAATACAGACGGTTCTAAGCAGATCCGTACCTGACAAGATCCCGATTGATTTTGCAGCCACTACTGTCAGTGGGTTTCACGTCAGTTGCATCGCAGCTCTCCGGGACTACTACGGACTCGAGAAGAAGCCTGTGCGCGTCATTGACCCGTACCAAATGCTGGGCCAGGTTGAAGAAGAATTGAAACAAGTCATCCGTCTAGATACACAGGGAGTATTCGCGCAGAGAACCAAGTTCGGCCTCTCAACGAAGCAATGGAAGCCATGGAGAACACCCTACGGTTTGGAGGTTTTGGTGCCGCAGGAATTTAACACTACCGTGGACAAGAATGGCGATATTTTGCTTCACCCTCAAGGAGACCTTGCAGCACCTCCTAGCGGACGGATGCCAGCAGGAGGATTCTATTTCGATTCCATTATCCGTCAAGAGCCCATTGACGAAGATCAACTCAACCCTAAGGACAACTTGGAAGAGTTCACTGTTCTGTCTGAGGAAGATCTTTCCCATTTCGAAGAGTCGGTCCGAAAAGCGCAGGGATCAAACAGGGCAGTGGTCGCGACCCTTGGCGGAATGTCATTGGGAGACATCTCGCTGATTCCTGGACCATCTCTGAAACACCCTAAAGGCATCCGTGACATCGCGGAGTGGTACATTTCTACGCGAACACGCCGCGACTTTGTGCACCAGGTTTTCTCCGGCCAGACTGAGATTGCTTTGGAAAACCTCAAAAGGTTCCATTCCAGGTGTGGAAATTCCGTGGATGTGGCATACGTGTGCGGCACAGATTTTGGCACCCAGAGTTCGGCATTTTGCTCGGTGGAAACCTTCAGGGAACTCTACCTTCCGTACTATAAGAAAGTGAATGATTGGATTCACCGAAACACGAGATGGAAGACATTTAAGCACTCTTGTGGCTCCGTGGAGAAATTCATTGAGTCCTTCATTGAAGCCGGATTTGACATCCTCAACCCGGTTCAATGCTCGGCCCTGGGTATGGACCCGCAGAAGTTAAAGGCAACCTACGGAGATCGAATTGTCTTCTGGGGCGGGGGAGTGGATACTCAGCACACCTTGCCATTTGGAACCGCAGACCAGGTCCGCCAGGAAGTCCTGACTCGATGTGAAATCTTTTCGCGCAACGGCGGATATGTTTTTACTGCCATCCACAATGTGCAGGCTCTAACCCCCGTCGAGAATATCGTTGCCATGATCAATGCAGTTCATGAATTTAATGGAGACGGCAGATGAAGAGGGAGGAAACCTCCATGTTACGCAAACACATCCTTATTCTGTTGCTGGTCTGGCTTCTCGCTTCCGCCGTTTCTCTAACCGCATCAGTTCTAAAGGCCGGTGTCGCCAAAGTTGATATCACGCCTCCAATGGGAACTAAAATGTGGGGCTATTTTGACAGGGAGGCGGGAGCTTCCGCGACTTTGGATCCCCTGTTCGCCCGCGTGTTGGTTCTGGAAGCCGGCGATGAGAGACTGGCCTTGGTCGCTTTGGACTTAGGGCGTACCTTTGGTCCTCTCTCTTTGGCCTTGTTGAAAGAAGCAGTCCAAAAGAGCACCGGGATTGTGCATCTGCTGGTTGTGGCCTCGCATACGCACGCGGGGCCGGTGATTCAAGATGAGTATCCGGAGGGAACGCCGGCTTGGGAAAGAACCGATCTTGATAGAATCAACACTTCAATTGGTGAAGCGGTCAAGAATGCAGTAGAAGCCCGGTTGGGCGTCGGCTATGGGAGTGTGTACATTGGTTACAACCGACGCAGGGTAAACCCCGACGGTACCGTCACCATGCTCTGGGACAACAAAACGAAGCTCCCCACCTCTCCTTTTGATCCCACGGTCTCCGTGCTTCGGGTCGACACCGCCAGCGGAAGGCCACTCGCAATTCTGGTAAACTATGCCTGCCACGCGGTCATCTTCGGCGCCTCGAATTTGCGCTATTCGGCCGATTTTCCCGGTGTGGTGACCCGAACTACGGAAAAGGCTTTCAACAACCAGCCCCTGTGCTTCTTCTTGCAAGGCGCCTGCGGAGATATCAATCCCTATTTTGCCACGACCGCCGAAGAGGAAGACCCTGTGAAACGTTGCCAGTGGACTGGCGAACTTCTTGGGCAGGAAGCAGCCCGCGTGGCCTCCTCGATTCCTACCAAAGCTGGCCCGGATTCGAGGCTGGACATCGGCGAAGAACTCCTAAGCTTCAAGCTACGCTGGGATCGTGCCAAGCTTCGAGAGTCGGTCCTAAAGCTCATCGGGCCTAAGGCCTTCGAGAATTATGCGCCGTCCATCAAGAATGAGTACCACCTTCCCGTGACAACTCTGCTAATTAACCGGCAAATTGCATTTATGAGCATGCCGGGAGAGCCGTTTGTCGATTTCCAGGTGGATTGGCGAAACCGTTGTCCAGTCCGCGATTCCTTCTTTCTGGGGTATGCCAACGGTTACTACGGCTACTTCCCAACTATTCAAGCCGCTTCCGAGGGCGGCTACGGGGCTTCGGATCCGGTCACTTGGATTGAAACCGGAGCCGGTGAAAGAATGGTTGACCGTGCGGTAGTAAAGGTTTATGAATTGTTGGGAAAACTGGTAGATAATCCTCGGGATTAATCTGCCCGTCGTAATTCATTTACAAACCATATATCGAGGAGGTGCCTTATGCCAACAGGCAAAACAGACGTTGAAGAAAGAACCCCTGTAAGATCCAACCCGCTTCCTCTGGAGTTTCCTGGAGTCCATCACATGGACGAGGAAGAAGTTCAGGCTGCTGTTCGGGTGTTAAGAGCCCGTTCACCGTTCCGTTACTACGGAGTCGATTTGCAGAAGGAAGTAGAGAAATTTGAAACCGAATTTGCTGAGTTTATCGGGATCCGGCATGCAATAGCCGTCGGCAGTGGGACTGGTGCCCTGCACGTGGCCCTCGCGGCTCTGGGTGTCGGTCCCGGACAGGAAATAATCATCCCGGCCTATATGTGGGTTTCTGTGGCGGCCGCCGTGGTCAACCAGGGGGCCATTCCCGTAGTTGTAGACATTGATCAGACCTTCGGCATAAATCCCGGAGCCCTTGAGAAAGCAATTAGCGCAAAGACCAAGGGCATCATCGTGGTGCATATGAGCGGGGCTCCCTGCAATATCCTGGCGATTCGGGAGATTGCCAAGCGAAAAGGACTTTTCCTTCTGGAAGACTGCGCTCAATGCAACGGAGGAAGCGTCCGGGGCCAGAAAGTAGGAACCTTCGGGGATATGGCCATCTTCAGCTTCCAGATGAATAAGAATATGACATCAGGGGAGGGCGGCTGTGTCGTGACCAATGACGATCAGCTCTATCGCCGGGCCTTTGCCTGCCATGACCTGGGCTACGCCAGGGACGAGAATGGCCGTCTGGTCTTTAATGTTCCCGAGCTTTGTCTGTGGGGGAAAGGCTATCGGCTGGATGAATTGCGGGCGGCTATCCTGCGTGTTCAGTTGAAGAAACTGCCCCGAATCATTGGCGCGATGCGAAAAAGTAAGTATCGAATTCGCGAAGCATTGAGAAAATATGGACAAGTCAGTCTGCGTACGATCCAGGATCCCGATGGGGACACCAGCTGCTTCCTCATCACCACTTACCCGGATCCGACCATCGCTCGCAGAGTGAATCTGGCATTACGAGCCGAAGGCATCGTCACTTTCCCGCAAGGGATCTCCAATGTCGTCATGACCGAGTGGGGGCTTCACCTATACTACAACATCGTCAGCCTGGTGGACCACCGCAGCGGGGATGAGGGTGGGTTTCCCTGGAAGCTCGCTGAGAATTCCGCTTTGAGAATGAAATACGAGAAGGGGTCCTGCCCGGTTGCCGACGATCTTTTCGAACGCAGTATCTTATTGCCCATCCCCTCCTGCCTGACAATAAAGGACGAAGACGAAATCGTCCAGGCATTTGAGAAGGTCCTGACTCATGAGTTCAAGTAACCCCGGTCCGACAGTCACTACCGAAGCGGGTCCCCGGCTGAGGCGTGCCTTAAGCCTGTGGGACCTTGTCTTCTACGGAATAGTGTTGATTCAGCCTACTGCACCAATGCCCTTGTTTGGAGTGGTGAGCCAGGAAGCCAAAGGGCATGTGGTGACTACAATCTTGATTGCTATGGTAGCCATGCTGTTCACGGCCATTAGCTATGGCCGGATGGCCCGCGCCTATCCCAGTGCGGGTTCAGCGTTCACGTACGTCGGTCGCGAACTTCACCCCGCGCTGGGCTATGTCACCGGCTGGAGCATGGCGATGGACTACATGCTGAATCCAATTATCTGTACAATCTGGTGCAGCAAAGCTGCAGGCAATATCCTGCCTGAAGTCCCTTATGCAGCGTGGATTTTCTTCTTCGCCTTGCTATTCACGACCCTGAATCTGCGCGGGATTCGCGCCACTGCCCGGACGAACGAGGCTCTCGCAGTTGGAATGGGTGTGGTCATTGTTTTGTTCTTCATCTCGGTGTTTCGATACTTGTCAGCTGGACCGAGCCTGGGAGGAGGGGCACTTCTGAAGCCTTTTTACAATCGGGAAACCTTCTCGCTGGCTACGGTTCTGACCGGGACGTCGATTGCTTCATTGACGTACATCGGTTTCGACGGCATTTCCACGTTGTCTGAAGAAGTTCAAAATCCGCGCAGAAACATCCTCATGGCGACAGTGCTGACTTGTCTGATCACCGGAGTCTTGGCTTCTCTTGAGGTGTATGCCGCACAATTGGTCTGGGGAGATTGGGGCGGATTTCCAGATGTTGACACCGCATTCGTCCATGTAGCTGGACGTGCCGGAGGGGTTTTGATGTTCCAGCTAGTCAATTTTACTTTGTTGGTGGCCACCATTGGGTCGGGATCTGGCACGCAACTGGCTGCAGCCCGCCTGCTCTATGGAATGGGGCGTGATAATGCCATTCCTAAATCTTTCTTTGGAGTCATTGAGCCCAAGCGCAGGATTCCTCGCAACAACGTGCTATTTGTGGGGGCAGTGGCGTTGCTGGGTGGATACCTGCTCAGTTATCAACTGGGGGCAGAACTGCTCAACTTCGGAGCGTTCATTGCATTTATGGGGGTCAATATGGCCGCATTTTTTCGCTATTGGCTGAGAGCTGAAGAGCGGAAATGGCAGAATTTCCTGCCGCCGGTCCTGGGATTTCTGATCTGCCTCTACATTTTTCTCAGTCTCCGTACGCCAGCCAAGATAATGGGGACACTCTGGTTGAGTGCGGGTGTCATTTATGGAGCCATCAAGACCAAGGGCTTTCAAAGGAATCTGGTCTCATTCGAACTGCCTCCCGAGTAAAGGGCCTTACTCGTACCGTCAGATTCGTCGTTGTGCAGTCATCGAATTAAGTCGATTGTGATCTTTCTTCTTTTGCCGTCCATTCAGGCCTTCTCACCCTAAAGGGCAGACCACTCAAATGGGGGGGCAAGAGGACAAAACAGGCCGCAACGTCTGAATTTCTGGACGACAACACGCTCGCAGCACAGATACGAATAGGAAACCTGCCGCAATGGGTAAGTCATTAGGGGGGCTCCGTCAGGAGTCCCCTATTTGTAGATCAAGGGAAACCTCAAAGAATCCTGCCGTCCGCGCCGCGCGGACGGATGAGATTGACTGAATTGTGTCTGTGTTACTACGATCATTCGGCTCCTGACCGGGCTGGCGCCTCTGTTTACTGACCTCTTAACGCGAATCCGAAGAGAGATTGTGTGGTATTTTCCATTGGGGAGACATTATGCTGAAAAAACGGACTTCTTTATTTCTTGCCTCAATCATGACTGCAATCCTGGTTTGCGGGGTAGTTGCACTGGTACGGTCTGAGACGCGCGGCCCAACTGGCCGGGAAAAGGGTCAACCTTCAGTCAATGAAATTGAAGATCTGCTCAGCAGGATGACCCTGTCAGAGAAGATCGGGCAGATGAATATGCCCTGCGTATACGAGGCCGGGCTTGGTAAGGATGAACAGAGCAAGGTTGAGGGGGTCCGCAAGTTCACAGCGGGAACCTATGTTCAGGGGATCGGTCCTGCGGGCGGGTTTTTCACGTTGGCCAATACCATCCTTCACCAGGGAGCACGACAACAAGCGACCTTCTTCAATGAGCTGCAAAAAATCGCTTTGGAGGAAACCCGGTTGAAGATCCCGCTCCTCGAAACAGAAGAAGGAACTCACGGGTTGATGGCCTCCGGCGGAACGATCTTCCCTGAAGGCCTTGGAATCGGAAGTACCTGGAACATGGACCTGGTAAAGCAAATCTATGCCGTCGCAGCCCGCGAGGGCCGGGCGGTCGGTATCCACCAGTTGTTCACGTTAGTCGTTGAACCCAACCGCGATCCCCGCCTGGGGCGAAACGAAGAGGGATTTAGCGAAGATCCTTACCTATGTTCGAGGATTGCTGAAGCTATTGTCCACGGCACCCAGGGCAGTGATGTTTCCGGCCCCGAACAGGTTGTGGCTGGTCTTTGTCACTATCCGGGGCAGAGTCAGCCCGCCAGCGGCATGGAACGTGGCGCCATGGAAATTTCGGAAAGGATGCTACGGGAAGTCTTCTTGCGCCCTTGGGTAGCTGGCATCAAGAACGCCGGGGCCCTCGGAGTCATGGCCACCTATCCAGCCATCGATGGTGTGCCCACTCATAGCTCTTACCAGATTCTGACCAAGATCCTCCGCGAGGAGTTGGGGTTTCAAGGCCTTGTGCTCGGTGAAGGTGGTGGCATTGGGACCCTGGAATACGAACGGTTGGCTCCTTCCCAGAAAGAGGCGGGGGCCTGGGCTTTGGGAGCGGGATTAGATGTGGGGATCTCCTTTGAGCCGGGATACATGGATCCTCTGATCCGGAGTGTGGAGGAAGGGCGAGTTGCCCGAGAGCTGATCGATCGCTCTGTTCGGCGTATTCTACTACAGAAGTTCAAACTCGGCCTCTTCGAACATCCCTATGTCGACGTTGATCATGCCGTGGAGATCAGCCACGCCGGACCTCATCAGGACTTGGCCCTCCGGACAGCCCGGGAAGGGATCGTGCTGCTGAAGAACGAGAATCAGCTCCTACCCCTGAGTCGCACGGTCAAATCCATCGCGGTCATAGGCCCCAACGCCAATCATCAGCGTAACCAATTGGGCGACTATATCGCCCATCATATTTTGCAGGAAGTCGTCACCGTGTACGAAGGTATCAAGCGAAAAGTGCCTCCAACCACCAAGGTCACCTATGTGAAGGGCTGCAATGTGATGGGCACAGCGGTGAATGAACTCGCAGCCGCACAGAAGGTGGCGCGAGAAGCCGATGTAGCCGTCGTCGTGGTTGGCGAAAATGAACGAAGGGCTCCGGATGGAACTGATGGCGAAGGAAAAGATGTGGCCAGCCTCGATTTGACGGGCCTTCAGGAAGATCTGGTCAAAGCGGTTTTCGAAACGGGTAAACCCACTGTCGTGGTCCTTATTAATGGCAGGCCACTCTCTGTCCGATGGATTGCCGAACACGTTCCCGCCATCCTGGAGGCCTGGAATTGCGGAGAACAAGGTGGCGCAGCTCTTGCCGATATTCTCTTCGGCGATACCAATCCCAGCGGCCACTTGTCCATTACGATCCCAAGACATGTCGGTCAATTGCCCGCCTACTATAATTACAAGCCATCCAAAGAGTATTGGGTGCGTCGAGCCGGTTATGTGGATATGCCTGCTACACCGCTCTTTGAGTTTGGGCGAGGACTCAGCTACACTCAATTCGAATACGGAAATCTTCAGATTACACCTGTATCCATTCCCCCTGCTGGTGAGGTCATTGTCAGCTTGGAGGTGAAAAACACGGGTGCCAGGCAGGGGGAAGAAGTGGTCCAGCTCTATTTGAGAGATGAATTCAGCACGGTAACCCGCCCTGTAAAGGAACTGAAATCATTTCGAAAGATTTCACTGAACCCGGGGGAGAGTCAGACTGTGAAATTCAGGCTTACGCCCCAGGAACTTTGCATGCTTGACCGCAATATGGAGTGGGTAGTCGAGCCCGGAAACTTTGAGGTGATGGTGGGCCGCTCCAGTGAAGATATCCGGTTGAGAGGGGAGTTTCTGGTTAAAGAATAATGGGGGCTGAAAAGGAAGAGCCGATTTGGCAAAGGTCGAGTTGAATCCCTGGCTTGATTCCTTTTCGTTCTCCTGCGGCAGTCAACCCTGCCGGAGTGGTTTTTGTGCGCTAATGAATACTTGTGGTGTCGGTCGCTGATCGCACCCAGGAACCCGGAGGGATGGCAGAAACCTCACCCAAGGGGAACCCGGAGGGTTCCAAGCCATTAGCCGGTGGTCGAGCGTAGCGACACCACCGGACTTCAGACGGGTAGCACGATACACCCCGCAGGGGTGGCAGACAACCTGAGATTTATGCCATCGACCTTCCTCAGCCTCCATTATCATCTGGTGTTCAGCACCAAGGACCGCGTCCCGTTGATTTCCTCTGAATGGCGGGATCGTCTTCACGACTATCTCGGAGGGACAGTCCGCGGTTTGGATGGTTTTGTTGAAGCCATTGGTGGAGTCGCGGATCACGTTCATTTGATGGTAGGCCTCAAGGCCACTCATTGCCTAGCTGATGTAATGCGGGAACTCAAGAAGGCTTCATCCGTTTGGGTCCACAAACAGGTGGGTCATGGCGCGTTTTCCTGGCAGGAAGGGTATGCGGCATTCACCGTGAGCGCAACGGCCATAGATGCCGTAACGAAATACATCGACAATCAGAAGGAGCATCATCGCGTTAAATCCTTTCGTGAGGAAATGATGGAGATGTTGAAGATGGCGGGGATCCCATATGACTCGAAGTACCTTGAATGATTGAATGGTTGACGACAGTACCGGTCGAATGCTGCCACCCCTGCCGGGGTGGGTTAACTTGTTCGTTTGAATACCGGTGGTATCGCTGCGCTCAACCACCGGCTAATAGCTCCGAACCCTTCGGGTTCGTTCGCAACGCCACAGAGGGCGATCTCCCGTTCTTGTTCAAACTACATCATCCCGATGGATTTCAGCCGATGGACGAGGCCGAAGGCCGACACACCCGGGTTTCGGTCGAATGATCCAATCCACCCAGGCAGAGGTGGGAGCTAACCTCGCCCCAGGAACCCGGAGGGTTCCAAGCCATTAGCCGGTGGTTGAGGCCGTAGGCCGACACCACCGGTCACCGAACAGATAGTAGGTCCCACCCCGCAGGGGTGGCAGGACTCACGAACCTGAAATATCGGGCCCAAGCGCCTTCAAACTTGTCTCGCGCAAGACTCTCACTTTTGGTATGCTCCTACGTTCTATTGTGGCAGAAGCCTATGTGTCTATGCCCTGGTAAGAGAATCCTGGAAACATGATTAAGATTGACTTTTCGCTGCACCCCCAGCAGCTTCTATCCAAAATCTCCCGCTTTTGGAAATTGTCGGCTGACAAGATCCGTTCGTTGAAAGATAACTACGATCCTCGCGAGGGTTCGCCTGTATTCACCGTTCAAGGACGATACACTTCCAGGGGTTGGACTGAGTGGACTCAGGGATTCCAAGTGGGATCCGCTATTCTGCAATATGATGCCACCGGAGAGAAAGAGTTCCTGGATCTGGGCAGGCGGCAGACTCTGAACTTGATGACGCCGCATCTATCCCACGTGGGGGTACACGACCACGGATTCAACAACATCAGCACTTACGGCGCCTTGTTTCGTCTCGTTCAAGAGCACAAATTGGAGGCCAGTGATTGGGAACGCCATTTCTATGAGCTGGCCTTGAAATGCTCGGGAGCAATTCAAGCACGCCGCTGGACCCGCATCTGTGATGGGGGAGGTTACATTTATTCCTTTAACGGTCCACATTCTTTGTTTGCC
>DATKMG010000407.1:0-10527 GCA_035541995.1 Terriglobia bacterium | reverse complement strand
TCGTTCGCCCCATCGAAATCCGGGATGTCCTGGTCAACCCGGGGATGGGGATCACCACCTTTCAACGTTTCAATGGGCAAACACTCAATAAGGGTCTCGAATGGTCGGAAGAAGGACCCGCCACCGTACTATCCAAAGGGGCGGGGAGCGAGGACTTTCCTGAGTCTTCAATCGCCTATTGCCGCTGGTTTTGGCCAGTGCTCGAGCCGGAGAAAGGGAAATACAATTGGACTATCATCGACCAGGCTTTGGAACAGGCGAGACTCCATCGTCAGACCTTGGCCATTCGTCTGATGCCTTACGACGAGGGCCATCCGCTCCCGGATTGGTACCGGAATTCGGGAGCACGCCGGGCCAACAAACCGGAAGATCGGGATGGGAAAGTCTGGCAGCCGGATTTTAGTGATCCCCTTTATCTGAAATATTGGGGAGAGTTGGTTGCGGCAACTGGCGCGCGTTATGATGGCCATCCGCTCTTGGACACCGTCGACATCTCGTCGGTGGGGTACTGGGGCGAAGGCTGGAGCCCATACATGCCGGCGTTCGAGGTACAGAAGCAACTGGTCGATATTTACTTTGAGGCCTTTAAGAAAACGCCACTACTAATGAACTTTGATGAGGAAAAGGCCTTGACCTATGCCACCAGTCACGGGGCCGGATGGAGGCTGGACTGCCTGGGCGACATGCGGACTTTCTCGAATGATCCATATTTCCAGGCCGAAATGCTGGATGTCTACCCGCAACAGGTGGTAAGAGCCCGCCTCTTAGATGTGTGGAAACGAAGTCCTGTCTCCCTTGAGAGTTGCTGGGTCCCGGGCTATTGGAAAGAGCAAGGCTGGGACGCAAAGTATATATTGGATCAGGCGTTGCGATGGCATGTGACTTCTGTCAATATTAAGTCCTCTGCCATTCCACATGAATGGAAAGGCTTGTTCGACGAATTCCAAAAACAGATGGGGTACCGATTTGTTCTTAGACGCCTCGAATACCCCAAAGCTGTGCGAGCCGGTCAGATGATGCCGATTCGGATGTGGTGGCTCAATGCGGGAGTAGCCCCAGTTTACCGTGAGTACAGGCTCGCCGTTGAGATTCATTCCAATCAAGGAGAGGCTGTACTTGATTTTCCTGTAGATGTTAGGGAATGGTTGCCGGGCGATGCAGTCTATGAGGGGACGGTCTTCGTTCCCCAGACCCTCAAGCCAGGAGCATATCGGTTGCGCATTGGCCTGCTCAATCCACAGACACGTGAACCGGCAATTCGCCTGGCCATCCAGGGTCGCCAACCCGATGGCTGGTATGATTTGGGAGAAATCAATCTCGAATGAATGCTTGGGCATTGCACATAAGCTCGCTCAACTCAATCATGGTCCCGAGGTGATGTTCGATTAACCCCCGAAGGTTCCTGAAGGTTGCCTTTTGTTCCGCGTGCGTCCTAACAGGTTTTGTCCAGCGTATCGATGCCTATGTAGGGCCTGGCGCTGGATTTGTCTTTGTCTCCTCCTTTCTGGTTCTCATCATCACCTTCATCCTTGCTGTTTTTTACCTGGTCAGTTGGCCTTTGCGTTTTGCCTTGAAACCCTTATTTCGTAAGGGCCGGTCGCGGAGAAGAAAGACTGCTATCAAACGGGTCATCGTGGTCGGGTTAGATGGTCTGGATCCTCATTTATGCGAACGCTTCATGGCCGAAGGGAAACTCCCCCATTTCCAAAAACTCAAAGAGGAGGGCACTTTCCTTCCGCTGGCCACGTCCTGTCCCTCTATCTCTCCTTCTGCGTGGTCGTCCTTCTCAACGGGGGTCGATGCCTCCTATCACAACATCTTCGACTTTCTCACTAGAGACCCCTGCACTTATCTTCCGGTCCTGTCCTCCGCCGAAATTGGAAAAGCCTCGAGAATACTCTCCCTTGGAAAATACATGGTTCCATTGGGAAAACCCAAGCTGAAACTCCACCAGAAAAGCAAACCCTTCTGGAAGATTCTAGGCGAAAACGGCATTTTCAGTTCAATAATCAGGGTACCCATCACATTCCCTCCTGAGCCGTTTGACGGGGTACTCCTTTCCGGAATGTGCGTTCCAGACCTGAGAGGGTCACAAGGAACTTTCTCTTTTTATACGAGTGATTCCTCTGATCAGCGCGGCGAAACCGGAGGAGTTCGCTACGTGGTCTCGAATCAGAATCAAGTCATCCACACATTCCTGTACGGTCCGGAGAACTATCTCATCAAGAATGGTGGAGAGATGAAAATCCCTCTCACGGTGACGCTGGACCTGGCCCGAAACCGGGCAAGGGTAAAGGTCTCCGGGAATGACGTTGAAATTGAGGCGGGATCCTACTCGCCTTGGACACGGGTGGTATTCCGCCCGGGCCTTGGAATGAAGGTTCATGGAATCTGCCTGTTCTACCTGATTCGTCTTCAACCCCATTTTGAACTCTATGTTTCTCCGATTCACATTGATCCGGAAAATCCTGCCCTGCCCATTTCCCATCCGTTTATTTATTCGATATATCTGGCCAAGCTGTTGGGCCCTTACGGAACGCTCGGCTTGGCCGAAGACACCTGGGCTTTGAACGAGGGAGTAATTGATGAGGAGGCGTTTCTCAAGCAGGCTTACCTCCTTTTTGACGAACGGGAGCGCATGTTTTTCAAAGCGCTGGAAAGAACCCCCCGAGGCGTTTGTGCCTGCGTCTTTGATACGACTGACCGGATTCAACACATGTTCTTTCGATGCCTGGACCCCAACCATCCTGCCAACCGCGGCAAAGAAACGGCCAAGTACCTGGGTACGATTGAAGACCTTTACGTCCGGATGGACGGCCTGATGAGTCGAGTGTTGGGTTTACGTGATTCAAGTACGGTCGTACTTGTCATCTCAGACCATGGATTCACCCAGTTCAAGAGGGGGGTCAATCTTAATACCTGGTTCCACCAAAACGGCTACCTTGCGCTCAAGGACGGCAAGCGCAGTAGCGGCGAGTGGTTTAAAGATGTCGATTGGGAGCGAACACAGGCGTTCTCACTGGGTCTGACAGGGATCTTCATCAACCGGCAAGGAAGAGAATCCCGGGGAATCGTAGCCGAGGGTACTGAACTAAGGAATCTCAAAAGAGACCTGATCTCAAGGCTAAGTGGTCTGATGGATGAAGAGACGGGGACTCCTGCGATTCTGGAGGTTATCGACACCAAAAGGAATTTCCAGGGTCCATACACCTATGACGCACCTGACCTTCTGATCGGTTTCAACCACGGATACCGCAGTTCGTGGGCTTGCGCTACCGGTAAGGTCACTGACACCGTGATTGAGGATAACACGAAGCATTGGAGCGGTGATCATTGCGTCTCTCCGAGGCTCGTTCCAGGCGTGATCTTCGCCAATCGGAAGATCAATGTCCCCGATCCTCAATTGACTGACCTGGCGCCAACCGTCCTCAAGCTGCTAGGCGTGGATATCCCCGGACACATGAAAGGAAGACCTCTGATCGACGCTGAAGACAAGTTGTAATGGTGTCTTTCGTGAAAATGCAAGTTTTGGTAGCCACGACAAACTGCTTTCGGTTTGTCGTGGGCTTTTGAGTAGATATGAGAGGCCCACGATGAATTCAAATTGCGAATTCATCGTGGCTACCCTGCGATTTTCATCCGCGGTGGTGAACTTGAAAAGGTCATGAAGCACTTTCTCTCCTGAAAGTTGTCCGCGTCGTCGAGCCCGTTCTCGACCTCGACAAGAACTCTTTTGAGTACGACGACGAGCACAAGGAGGGATTAGGTCCGGTGGGCTCCAGCACCTATGATTTGGCAACATCAAACTCTCAAATGGGCTGTGGTGGCTAGATTGGAATTTCTTTACTCACGACTGCCTTCCTGTTCACTTGCGTTGTTTCTAAGTCTGATTTGCGCGCTGATGACTATTAGCTGCAGCCACAGTGCATCTCAGCGCAACGAGAGGAAAGTCATTATCTTGGGAATTGATGCCATGGATCCTGTCATCCTGGATCGGTTGATGGCTGAAGGTCAAATGCCCAACTTCGCACATTTGAACAAGCTCGGTGGGTATAAGCGGGTTCGAACCAGTATCCCCCCTGAAAGCCCGGTGGCTTGGTCCAATTTCATTACCGGGATGAATCCCGGCGGCCATGGGATCTTCGATTTCATCCACCGTGACCCGAAGACCTTGACCCCATTTCTCTCGACTTCTCGAACCGAGCCAGGAAAATCGATCCAAATCGGGAATTGGGTTTTACCGCTGACCGGGGGGAAAGTATGCCTCCTCAGGCACGGTCAATCATTTTGGGAGATTCTCGCGGCTCAAGGAATAAGGGCAACAGTGATTCGCTGTCCGGCTAACTTCCCACCCGTTAAGAGCGCTGGATTGCAGCTTTCAGGAATGGGGACCCCCGACATCCTGGGAGGATATGGCACTTTTTCATTCTACACTAATGAAGCGGTAGAAAAATACCACGGTATCTCTGGAGGGGAAGTCCACGCGGTCGAGGTCTCCGGCCAGATGGTCCATGCCAGGCTTTACGGCCCCAAGAACAGCCTCTTGAGAGACCAACCTCGATGCGAAGTTCCCTTTGCCATTTATCTTGACGCCCAACACCCCGTTGCCAAGATAGCAGTCCAGGATCAGCAATTCCTTCTTCAAGAGCACGCTTGGAGCCCCTGGGTCAGGGTAAAGTTTGACCTCGTTCCGCATCTTCAGAGTGTCATGGGAATATGCCGCTTCTACCTCCAGGCAATCCGCCCCCATTTCAGGCTCTACGTGAGCCCAGTCAATCTCGATCCATCCTCCCCGGCTATGCCGATTTCTGAGCCAAGCCGTTATTCTGCGGACCTGGCTGAGCAAATCGGACTGTTTTCCACTCAGGGAATCCCCGAAGACACCAATGCGCTTTCGGCTGGTATACTGGAGGATGGGGAATTCCTCGAGCAGGCGCGACTTGTGCGCGACGAGGCCATGAGGATGTATGATTATGAATTGGGGCGGTTCCGTTCCGGTCTCTTTTATTTCTACTTCGGGTCGATTGATCAACTTCAGCACATGTTTTGGCGGACCATGGATCCCAAGCACCCGGCACACGATCCGGCAAGTCCTTACTCACAGGTAATCGACGACGCTTACCGCGAGATGGATGAAGCCCTGGGCAAGGCTCTTCGCCGTTTGGACGATGAAACCACATTGATTGTTATATCTGATCACGGGTTTGCCCCGTTTTACCGGGCCTTTAGTTTGAACACATGGCTCAAGAATAATGCCTTCGTATCGTTGAGCAATTTCTCTGAAGGAGAGCTGCTTAACAACGTAGACTGGAGCAACACTCGTGCTTATGGACTTGGGTTCGCAGGTCTTTACTTAAACCTAAGAGGCCGAGAAAAGAACGGCATAGTCGAACCGGGGCCGCAGAGGGCTGCTTTAATCAAGGAACTTCAGGAGAAATTACTGGCTATCCGGGATCCTGAGAATGGCACCCCGGTCATCCTGCGAGTCTATCGCACTGACGAGGTCTACACCGGACCGTTCACAAAAGAGGCGCCCGATTTGATTGTTGGATACAACCGAGGGTATCGGGCCTCTTGGGAGACAACCCTCGGCAAGTTTCCCCGTGAGCTGTTAAGAGACAACAAAGAAAAATGGAGTGGAGATCATCTGGTGGCACCAGAACTAGTACCCGGTGTCTTCCTTGCCAGCAAGAAGATCAAGACTGATACCCCAGCTCTCTATGACCTGGCACCCAGCATCCTGGCGGAGTTTGGAGTGTCCAAGCCCGATGAAATGGTCGGGGCCAGTGTTTTTTAGAGGAAAATTCATTGGGATCTTCCATGAAATGACCTGAATGTCGACTACCCCTTTCTCTGACTAAGAGGGGAAATCTCTAGAGAGGTGTTCCTGATGTTTGGTTCAAAGTTGAAGTTGGATGAAGACTTGATCGACCGTTGCAGAAAGTATGCGGAAGAGTCAGGGTACAGCTCGGTCGAGGAGTTCATCACTCACATTTTGGAGCGGGAACTGCGAAAGCAGGAAGAACCGTCGGGCGAAGACGAGAAGCAGGTGACGAAGCGGCTGAAGGGGCTGGGGTATATCGAGTGACCCTTTCGTGAGAATGTGGTTCTGGTAGCCACGCCGACCGCTTTCTTCGGGAGGCGTGGGCTTTTGGTTGTCAAGAAAAAATCCCACGGCTCACATTAAGCGCTCGCCGTGGCTACCTCTGCGATTTTCATACGTCGTTGTGACCTGGAAAAGGTTAAGGGGCACTCTTTTTTGAAAATTGGCATTGTCGTGGTCTTCTACAGGCAATGCTCTCAATTCGACGACGAGAGCGAGTGGGCCTCCCACGGGATCGTTCACTTATGATTGAGTCGGGTTTCTCGGTTCTTTGGGAAACAGGATGATTCGGAATTCCAGGCGGTTTGATGGAGACTATTAACTCAATCCTAGGCTCGATGCTCGACGGGCTCCTGAGGCAATTTCATGGAGCCCATCCGTTTTGGCCACTGCTCATCCTCTCCGCCTTGATGGGAATGGTGTTGCTAGGGGTCTTTCGCTTCACTTCGAATCAGCAAGGGATCCAGGAAACTAAGAACCGCATCAAAGCACATTTGCTGGAGATTCGACTCTTCAAGGATGACCTTGGAGCATTGCTTTCGGCGCAAGGATCAATATTGAAATACAACCTGCAATATATGGCTTATGGCCTGAAGCCGCTCCTCGTCATTATCATACCGGTTGCCGTGATGCTGATTCAGTGTGAAGGATGGTTTGGGAGTCGGCCTTTGAAGCCAGGAGAATTCACTCTCGTTTCCGCTTTCATGTCCGCTGATGAATCTGACAACTTGCCATTGGTTGAGCTGGAAGTGAGTGACGGACTTTCCATCGAGACCCCGTCTTTGCGAATCCCCGCTGTTCGGGAAATAGATTGGAAGATAAAAGCTGAGAAGCCCGGTGAGCATTATCTGTTGGTAAAACTCAAGGGGAAGGAGATCGCCAAGAGTGTAACCGTCTCAACCGGGGGACTGGCCAGAGTCTCTCCGGTCAGGCCCTCCGCGGATTTCTGGAGTGTGGCCCTCCATCCAGGAGAGAGCCCGATCCCAAAGGATGACCCGGTAAGAGAGATAAGCCTGGACTATCCTTCACGATCGATAGATGTCTTTGGCTGGAAATTGCATTGGCTCCTGGTTTTCTTCGTTCTCTCAACCTTGTCGGGTTTTCTGTTCAAGGGATTGTTCAAAGTTGAAATCTGAGGCGGTTAGATTCAAACTCAATTTGGCTTCTGAATCCATGAAGATCCTTGTCATCGGCTTGGATTGTGCGGCGCCGGAATTGCTGCTCGGAGATCAGCGGCTGGAGAACTTTCGTCGTCTGATGGCTGGGGGGTGCTATGGGCGGCTGGAAAGCGTCATTCCCCCCATTACAGTTCCTGCCTGGATGTGCCTGGCTACCAGCCAGGACCCCGGCTCGCTGGGAGTCTATGGATTCCGCAACCGAAGTGACCATTCCTACAGTGCCTTGGGGACCGTGAACTCGAAGTCGATCCAGCAGTTCGCGATTTGGGACCAGATGGCTCTTCAAGGCAAGAAATCCATCATCATCGGTGTTCCTCCTTCCTATCCCCCCCGCAAGATCAAGGGGATTTGTGTTGGTTGTTTTCTGACTCCTGACCCCGACAAGAACCTATACACCTACCCGGCGTCAGCCCAGATCCAGATTGAGAAATTGGTAGGAACCTATCCAGTAGACGTCAAAGAATTCCGGACCGATCAGAAGGACTGGCTGCTAAAAGAGATTTATGCCATGAGCCGCAAGCACTTTGAGGTAGTGCGCCACTTCCTTCAGCATTCGGACTGGGACTACTTCCAGTTTGTCGAGATCGGCTTAGACCGCATCCATCATGGGTTCTGGCAATTTCACGACCCCCTGCATGTTCAGTTCGAGCCTGGGAATCGTTACGTGCAAGTGATTCGTGACTATTACCTGCATCTCGACCAGGAACTGGGAAAGATCCTCGATCTACTAGACGAGGAAACCGTGGTGCTGGCGGTTTCTGATCATGGTGCCCAAAGGCTGGATGGCGGCTTTTGTGTCAACGAATGGCTCATCCAGGAAAAATGGCTGGTCTTGGACCAATACCCAAGCGAGATTACGCCTTTCAACAAGCTGGCAGTCAATTGGGAGAAGACAAGGGTGTGGAGTGAAGGAGGATACTATGCCCGAATTTTCTTCAACGTTAAGGGACGTGAACCCCAAGGTGCGATAGAGAGGGCAGACTACGAAGTATTCCGGGATGAGGTGAAGGACAGACTGGAGGCCACCGTTGATGATAAAGGGAATCGCATGGGAACACTGGTTTTTAAGCCCGAGCAGATTTACCGGGCCGTGAATAATGTGGCACCGGATTTGATCGTGCACTTTGGAGGTCTCTTCTGGCGTTCCATCGGGAGTGTGGGATACCCGACTATCCACATACAGGAGAATGACACAGGTCCCGATGCCTGCAATCACGCCCAGTTTGGCGCCTTCATCCTTTCTGCTCCTGGCAGTGGCTTAAGAGGGGAAATTAAGGAAGCTCATCTGTTGGATATGGCGCCCACATTGCTTCGGCTTGGCGGGTATGATGTTCCCCCTTCAATGCAAGGCAAACTCATAGGCGAGGGAAGAGTCCGGTCGACAGATGAATCGCCTTTATGAAAATGTGTTTTTGGTAGGGACGGCTGGCCCCAGCCGTCCGCATTTCTGAAAGGCGGCGCGGTAGGGTCACCGCGCCCTACCATTTTCATCCTCAGAAGAACTACAGCCATGATTCCATTACCTTACAGTCGTGCAGGGGGTCATTCCAAACTCCTTCTGATTGCCGCTGCCTGGGGACTCACGAGCTGTGTTGCCTGGTGCTTGGACAAAGATGCACAGTCTCCCCCCAGTCATCCCGTCTCCAGAGAAGCAAGGTCTGCCTTTCCCGAGTTGAATCGTTTGATTGACGCTAATCAGCTACAGCAGGCTGAGACTGAGCTCAGGCAGCGGGTAGCCTCTGGAGGAGAAAATTACAAGACTCTTTACTACCAGGCTCTCATTCTCTTCAAACAAGGGCAGTTCTCCCAGTCTTTGAAAACATTGGAACGCAGTTTTGTCACCCAGAAATATGATCCTGATCTCTACTTTCTGGCCGGGCTAGACTGGGTGGCTCTCAACCGGATCAAGTTGGCTGTGCCCTTCTATATGGCAGCCGCCCAGTTGGCTCCCACCGATTTCCAGATGCATTACCATCTGGGTCGAGCCTATTATACGGACCAGCAGTTCGAAAAAGCCGAACGAGAATTTCGCCGGGTTCTGGAACTCAACCCCACATTTGTCAAAGGCTACGACAATCTGGGACTGGCCTTAGAGGCATTAGGGGAGGAGGCGGCGGCGATTGAATCATACCGCAAAGCGATCGACCTGAATGAACAGCAGCGACAGGGAAATGAGTGGCCCTATATTAACCTCGCGGAGTTTCTTATCAAGAAGAACCGGTTTGACGACGCCCTGGAACTGGCTCAAAAGGCCACGATACTCAACCCTCGTTCGGCAGAGGCGTATTTTGCCCTTGGTGAGGCTTTGAATAAAAAGGGGAAGGAACAGGAGGCTGTCAAGGCGCTGAATATCGCTGCCCAAAATGACCCGCAATACTCAAAGCCACACTATCTGTTAGGACAGATCTACAGGAAGCTGGGACTGTTGGAGGAAGCCAAAAGGGAGCTCCTGACCTTTCAGGAGTTGAACCGGACTGAGAAACAAAACAAGCCCTCCGGTGGAGGATAGTTAATTTTCCAAACCGGGCCCGAGTATCGCAAATCATAGCTCCCCCGGCCTATTCGCTCGATTTTGTCTAGCGGTTTAGCTTTTTGATCTCGGGTAATCTCTTCTGGCCACCCGGTGGACCGGCTGCCATTGTCATCCGCGGTAATGGACGCGGATCGGATTTGTGATCTCTTGAAGGGTCGACAATTGATTCCAGAAGTGAGTCAATACTGCAAGTGGTGATGCGGAAAATTGTGCATGACAGTGAAAACGCGAGATTGGGTAGCCACGCCGACCGCGCAGTTTGCGGGAAGCGTGGGCATTTGTCCGACAAAAGCCCACGGCTCGCGGCGACTATCGTCGCCCTGGGGATTGGATATTTTTGAAGCGGCAGGAGGCCGCTTCCTCCTTATCGAGCCCCGTTAGGGGCGGCAGACATTAGCCCAGGGCGCCGTCAGCGGCAGGAGCCGCTGCGGCCGCCCTGGGTCAGGGTTCCCACGAATTTCCACCCTCTCCCCCAACACCTTTTCTGTGTTGGGGGAGAGGGCCAGGGTGAGGGGGGCCCGAGCGGGTCGCGTAGCCAAACTCAAGCTTCGTTCCGACAAACACTAAAAGAGTAACGAAACGAATGATTCGGAGATGGTCTATGTCTTGCCCCCCACTCCCTTCCTCTCCCCCCAAATCGCCTAAAGGCTCGCGATTCGGGGGGAGAGGAGGTGAAGTCTGCTGAAACCCTGACCCAGGGCGGCGGGGGGGGG
>DATKMG010000406.1:0-15047 GCA_035541995.1 Terriglobia bacterium | reverse complement strand
CAATGACTCTTCATCTGACCGAGTCGGGATGGAGAACAGCTCATCCCGGGATGTTTCATTGAGGAGATTTGCTCCCGGTGGCCCTTCCGTTTGATCTTTGAGATCATGAGAATCCATAGACAGCCAAGATACCTACTGAGGTTTTCCCCAGTGGACAGGGTTCGAAACCTGTTTGGGGTCTTTAGTATGCAAATTATCAATAATGCCTGTTACGAAGCGATGAACTGAATGTTAAATGGAAGTTAAGAGTCTTTGACTGCCTCAGCCAAAGCACCGGATTGCCTCCTGAACCTGGCTGCATCGAAAGGCTCATTTAGCTAATCTATTTCCCACCAGTTCATTACTTTATAGAAATGACTCCCACTAGGATCGGCCTTCATTTAATGCAAAGTTAACACCGCTGCAATGTGAATTTAACTTCTATGTATTGGTTTGTCCTAGGCTTTAAGTTTGAACACCTGAGCCGTCCCTCGTAAACGGCTTCGTGAGCATTTTATAGTTCCTAAAGCGTGCCGGCCTCGTAACTCAAGACGGCCAGCTGAATCTGGTAATCATATTTCGCACTGGTGTTTTCGATTTGAGCCCGTGTCTGGTTCAATTGGGCTTGGCTAAGTTCAACGATCGAGCCCAATCCCAGTTTGTAGCGGGCCTGTGCGAGATCCAATGCCAGATTAGCCTGGTCCAACAGCTGCCGTGTCAGATCGAGACGTTCGGAGGCCGTCTTGGCGCTCAGCCAAGCTACGCGCAGGTCGCGAACGATTCTCTCTTCCAGGTTCTTCAGATTCTGAGCCTCGGCTTGTGCCTTGAATTCCGCTTCCGCCCGGCGAGCTGGGAACAGATGTCCGTTGAAAATGGGGATGTTAATGTTAACGCCAGCGGCAGCATAGTGGCTGGTAAGGGGATCCTCACGTGCCGGCGTAACGCCAGCGCTGGCAAGCACGCTGACGGTTGGAAACCACAAATCTCTCTCCGCCCTGGCAAATCTCTGAGACGCTTGCTCAGTAATGCGTTGGCTGACCAGATCCGGCCGATCATGGACTGCTTTATCCACCAATTGGGGGAAATCGGGAAGCGGAGCGGAGGGCAAAGGTTCTTCTTGAAGTTCAAACAAACGTTGTTGTGTCTCTCCCAGAGCCTCGGAAAGTGCGGCGAAGGCCGCTTGCACGTCGTTTTGGGCCTGAACCAACAATAGCTTAGCTTCGGCGAGATTGACATTGGCGAAGCTCAAATCGAGGGCGGATTTAAGCTTGCTCTTCTCCAGTGCTGTCACTTGTTCCACAACGGTCTGGCGTTCACTGACAGTTTGTTGGGCGACCTTGAGAACAGCCTGGGCCCTCAGGGCACCATAATAGGCCCGATCAACCTGGAGCAAGACTTCTTCACGTGTCACTTCAATGTTCCGCTCGGCTGCCTGCGCGCCCAAGCGTGAACTTTCTACCAGGTTCCGGGTGCGGCCAAAATCGGTGACCAATTGACCGACCGTAAACCCGTTTGCGTACCGGTTATAGATGATGGGATTGTTTAATGCGCCGGCCGCAATGCGGCTGTCTTGTTCAGCGACGGCGCCGGTCAGACTGCCGAATGCATAGGGGTAATAGGCTGAGCGCTGTTGCCGGGTAACTTCCTTTGCTGCCGAAGCAAAGAACTGGGCGGAGCGAAGCCGGGGGTGATTCTGGACGGCCAGAGCCTCAGCTTCTTTGAGGGTGAGTTTGGGGGGGGCTTGGGCAAAGATCGAAACCCAGCCGGAACCCATTATCGCAACGACAAGATAGAGAGTGGTTTGCCGGTTCATTGAGCTTCCACCCCCGCGGGTTCGGGCCGATCCCCCTTGTTGAAGACAAGCAAATAGGCGGCAGGGACGATAAACACGGTCAGTACGACCGAGACCATCAAGCCCCCGATAATCGCCCTGGCCAGGGGCGCATAGGATTCGCTTCCAGTTCCCAGTTTCAGGGCCATAGGGACCAGGCCAATGATGGTTGCCAGTGAAGTCATCAAGACCGGACGCAGACGGATCCGGCAGGAAGTCACGGCGGCATCCCTTACTGACATGCCATCCTGCTCGAGGCGATGGGCAAATTCCACGATCAGGATACTGTTGGAAACCACGATACCCACCATCATGATCAGACCCATCAGGGACATGACATTGACCGTCGTGCCGGTGATGACCAGCGTGAGCAGTACGCCGGTGACTCCGGTGGGGACGGCCAACAGAATCAACAGGGGATCCCTGAAGGACCGAAACTGGGCAACCAGGATCAGATAAAGCAGCAGGATGGCCAGAATCAAGCCTAGGGCGAAGCTATGGAAGGATGCGTTCATCGCTTCCACCATGCCCCTGAGATTCACCCGGACTCCTTCAGGCAACTGGATTTGCGATGTGATTCGGTCGACAGCGCCCGCGATTTGGCCAAGGTCCTCGCCGGCGGGGGTAACGTAGACATCCACGATCCGGGCAATCTGGTAATGATCGATTTCCGTGGGGGATTCAGCCCGGCGAATCCGGGCTAAGGAGTCCAGCATGGTGGGGAGTGCCAATCCGGGTGAGCGCACCGGCATTTGCCTCAAGGCCGGAAGACTCGCAATGGCATTCTCAGGATACTGTACTGTTAGCATGTAATCGTTCCCGGTTTTAGGATCAATCCAGAAACTCGGCGCGATCATCCCGTTGGAGGTCAAGGCGGTAATCACATTGTTCACCACCTCCTTCTGGTCTAACCCCAGCTCACTGGCGTGCACCCGGTTGATATCCAGCACCAGAGACGGATAATCCAGTGCCTGCGGGATGTACACGTCACTCACTCCCGGCAAGGCGCGTACCTGGTTGGCAATCTGCCTGGCCACCGAAAAGTCGGCATCCACGTTCGATCCGGCAACCTGGATGTCGACTGGAGCCGGTAATCCTTGATTCAAGATGGCGTCGACCATCCCCCCGGATTGGAAAAAGGCGTTTACCTGGGGTAATTCCTCCTGGAGGCGTTTGCGCACCCTTGCCATGTACTCAAAGCTTCCCAAGCGAGAATGCTCATTGAGAGCCACCTGGACGGTTGCGCTGTCCGGGCCCGAATTGGTGGTATAGATCGACGAGAAATCGGGGATGATCCCAATGTTGGCAACAATAATCTTCAGGTCCCTCGGGTCCACAGTCCCGCGGATGATGTCCTCTAACTTTTTCACCGTCTGGTTCGTCAGCTCCACTCGTGTGCCTGAAGGCGCCCTCATGTTAATGACAAACTGTCCAGCGTCGGTCCGGGGAAAGAACGCAAAGCCCAGGAAGGGATAGACCAGGAGACTGAGGAGAAAAATCCCGGTGATGCCGCAGACCACCGCGACCGGGCGGGTTAATGCCCTTCGCACCAATTGTTCATACCCATCCAGCATGTGTTGGAACAGGGTGTTGAAGCGGGCGTTGAATCGTGCCGCCCAGGATCTGGCCGGCGGCGCCCTCCGGCCTGCCTCTTCCTCAACATGGACAGGGGCCTCCTCCATAGTCACCGTGTGCCCCTTGATCAACCGGGCACAGAATAAAGGCACCACGGTCATGGCCACAAAATAGGAGGCAAAGAGAGCCAGGACCACTGCCAAGGCCAGCGCGGAGAAAAGGAACTTGCTGACCCCGTAGAGAAAGATGACCGGGAAAAAAACCACCGAACTGGTCAGGGTAGCCGCCAGAACGGCCATGGATACTTCCTGGCCGCCCTTCTCGGCGGCCACTTCCGGCGTTTCCCCCAGTTCGAGATGTCGGAAGATGTTTTCCAGCACAATGACGGCATTGTCGATCAGACGTGAGAAGACCAGGGCCAGCCCGGCGAGGATCATGGTGTTGATCGAAGTGCCCCCAAAGTACAAGGCGATGATAGCTGCCAGTGCCGAAAGGGGGATGGAGAGGAAAACCGCCACAGTAGCACGCAAGCTGCCCAAAAAAACGAGCACCATCAGCGCCGTCAGGAACAAACCCGTCCCGCCCTCATGCAGAAGCGTTTCGATGGCCCTCTTGACGAACAAGGACTGGTCAAAAACCACGGTCGTCACCAGGGTCTTGGGGATATCATACAGCCGGGTCAGAGCCTGCTTAATGCCGTCGACGACCGCGATGGTGTTAGTGTCACCCCCTTGTTTCATGATGGGCAAATAAACAGAAGACTGGCCGTCAACCCGAACGATATTGGTCTGAATCTGGTGGGCGTCTTCTGCTCTGCCGACGTCGGCTACGGTCACCGAAGATTCCCCGACCGTCTTCAAAGGAACAGAATTGATTTCCTGGACGTTGCTGATCTGGCTGTTGGTGTAGATATTGAAATCGTACGGCCCAACCTTGACGTCCCCTGCCGGCAGAATCAAATTGGCGTTGTTGATGGCCCGGACAACATCCATGGGGCTGAGCCCATGGGCTTGCAACTTGAGCGGGTCGACGTAGACCATAATCTGTCGATATTTCCCGCCGAAAGGCGGCGGTACTGAAGCTCCCGGGACACCTGCCAGCTGATTGCGCACTGCAAACTGGCCATTATCGCGAAGCTCGGTCTCTCCAAGACCCTGGCCTTTCAAGGTAATCAGACAGACGGGCAGACTCGATGCATCGAACTTCATCACCACGGGCGGAAGGGTCCCAGGCGGCAGGCGCCGCAGGTCCGCCATGGCCAGATTTGAAATTTCATTGACATCCGAATCCGGATTGGTCCCGGGCTGAAAGTAGACTTTGATGATACTGACTCCGGCCATGGACCGCGATTCCATGTGGTCAATACCCGCACCCAGAGTAAAGAACCGCTCAAAGCGACCTGTAATCTCGGTTTCGATCTCCTCCGGAGGCATGCCACTGTAAAAAGTGGCTACCACCACTTCCGGGATGTTGATGGCAGGAAACAGGTCGACCGGCATGCGCACCAGGCTGGTTCCACCGATCACAGCCACAATCAGGCAGGCGACAACAATGAAATAGGGGTTTCGAATTGAAAAGCGCGGCATTACTGTGCTCCCTTGGTTTCAAAATCCTCAACCGGCATTAACTTGGGCTGGACGTGCTGGCCCGGCTGAAGTTGGGCTTGCTGACCCGTTACGACCAGATCGTTTACGTTGAGTCCCGAAAGAATTTCGGCTTTCGTGGGTGTTTGGATCCCGATCTGTACGACCCGTTCTTCAACCCGGTTGTGCTCGTCTATCCGCAGCACGCGAGTTTCGTCTCCCGCATGAATGATTGCCAGTACGGGAACGGCCAGCGCGTTTGGTTTGCGCTCCAGGGTGAGGTTCGCGTAAGCGTACATGCCGGGGACAAGCTCCAACTTCGGATTCGGTACGTCAATCTCGGTGATCATGGTCCGGATGGAAGGGTCGACCATGTCAGAAAAACGAACGACTTTGCCCTGGTAGGTTTTGCTCAGTGCCGGCACTCGGATCGCGACTGGCGTACCGATATGGATTCTCGGCACAACCGACTCAGGTACCGGGATATCAAGCCGCAACAAGTCATTTTCTGAGAGTGCGACCACTGGCAGGGCCTGCTTCTCAGAGGATATCCCCGCCGCCAACATCGCCCCGGTGTCCGCAAACCGTTCGGTCACCACGCCATTGAAGGGCGCAGTGATGCGCGAGTAATCCCACATGGACTGTTCCCTTTGCACGCTGGCCTCATCGACCTTGAGTTGCTCTTCGGCCGCCGCCAGACCTGCTTCGGCCGCTGCCACCCGGGCTTCTGACTCCCGATCGCGGCCCTGTGCGTCGTCGACTTCCTGCTGCGCTACGAGATCCGGTTTCGTCCTGGCAACTTCTCCCAGGCGGTTGTATTGGAGGTGTGAAACCTCGTGTTCCGACTGGGCGCGCTGTAAGTCTCCCCGCGCCCGCTTCAGTTCGTTCTGGCTGCGACGGACAGCGGCCTTTGCCCGCACCAGGTCGGCGGTTAGCTCAGGTATTTCCAGAACAGCCAGAAGCTGCCCGGCCTTGACACGGTCCCCGATGTCCACATAAATCGATTTCACGTAACCGGGGACTTTTGCGTAGACATTTATCTTCTGGTAAGGGCGGAACTCGGCCGCGATCTCAAAGTCACGAGCCAGATCCTCACGAGCTGCCTTCGCGACTGGCACGGTGAGTGCAGCCGGCTCAGTCTTGCCTTGGACACTCTGAGTTCGGCTGCAGGCTGTG
The DNA here is from genome assembly GCA_035541995.1 of Terriglobia bacterium. Taxonomy (GTDB): domain Bacteria; phylum Acidobacteriota; class Terriglobia; order Versatilivoradales; family Versatilivoraceae; genus DATKMG01. The sequence continues at coordinate 8,903 of DATKMG010000406.1, read as the reverse complement.
CTGCAGATCAGGGTCACTAGGCAGAGCCCCACGAGTCCCGAGAATTGCTGAAGCCTGCGTTTCCAATTCTCGATCATGGATTCTTGGGTTTCCCGACCTGAGCGCAGACTGGCTGCACATCGATATGGTCTATTCACATTCCTTCTCCTTTATGATTTCAGGCAGTCTTCTCATCCTCACCATTTCCTTCGTTCCTTCTTCCTACGCGTCCAATCGTTCGTTGCCTCTTCTGCCGCTCGCTATCTCAGCTCCTTGATTGCTTCCTGCAGCTTCTCCAACGAGAAATCAGGCGAGCGACATAAACCAATCACCCGGCGCTCTCTTTCCAGCAAATCCGCAGCGACGCCGGGAATCCGCGCGGCAATTTCCATTGGAACCGCCAGCACGCCGTGCCGATCTCCATGAAGAAGTTCGCCAGGTTGGACCTTCAAGCCACCGACCTCGACGGGATTACCGAATTCCAGAATGTGAGCGTAAGCATGGGAAACGGCAACGCCCGCCGCGAAGAACTGAAACCCGGTTGGTTCCACCCCACCGAGGTCTCGGACAGTTCCGTTGGTCACCAGCCCGACACAACCTAAAGCCAGGAGAATGTTGGCGTGGATCTCTCCGACATACGACCCCAAACCCGGTTTTCTGTCGACGTCCTCAAACACGACGATACGGGGAGCCGGCTTGGTGAGCAGGTAATTCCAGAAATCCGTTCTGTCCATGTATCTGCTTCCTTTCATGGGAGCGACGGAGCAGCGCACGCGGGCCGTTACCGCATACCCCACAACCGGAGAGAACTGGGGGAAAATGCATCGAATGCTGGAATCGGCAAATCCAGCATTCCGGAGCCGGACCTCAAAGGTCTCTATCGCATTGGAGACTGTACAGGTATCGAGCCGCCGGAGTGCCTCCAGTTGGGCTGAATCTAGGGTCGTTTGCACCGGTATACCTCCAATTAGTGACAAGCAGCGCCCAAGAACGATCTGTGAGAAATCTTCCCACGGCAAAGTCAAGCAACTCGAGATATCAGGGCCTTGCTGTCAGGAAGAATCGAGTTAGATGGATCAGGCTAACAGAAATTGGTGGGAGGAGACCGAAACTGATGGAGATCAAGAATTGGAAGGAGTTTGTACAGGGAGGGTTCAATTGTGGGAAGTAGCCGCCTTGCGCCATCGGCTATGGGCCGCTTCACTTCTCCCGGTTCTCTGCTGGGAGCTTTGCGATCACTCAACCTCTGGCAAGTGGGCAAGTGCATCCGGCTAGCTTTTGAGAGATACCTACCAGGGTCGGATTGAGGGAGACAGCGGCTTGCTCTCGCGAGGATAGTCAGCAGCAGGACCGACCCCAACAGAAACAGGGCAGCCCCTTTAAAGCATGATTCCCAACCCTTTCTGGCTCCGCCGCTCGGGATTGACGGGTTGGCACGGAGAGGGGAATCGCCCTCAACCTGGTGTGCTTTATTCCAGGAGGCTTCAATTCGCGGTCGGGGAGTTATCATGCCCACACTTTAGCTTAAGCACTTGCCGGTGTCAACAGAACGGAAGTGCCGGAAATGCCGGACCGGAAATCTGCAAGCATACTACCTGGCCGACAAGTCTTCCCAGTGGCCTGAGAGCCGCCGAGCCCTGATTGACGGTTCCAAGGAAGGGGTTTGAAGGGGTTACAGTGTGGGGAGGCCCACTCGAACTTTCCCGGAGAGTCAGATTGCCGCAACTGTGGTCGTGGAGGCTCAACGATGATATCGCCCTGCCCCCTCCTTGACTACCTCTTGGTAAAGCTCTTGTACCAGTTCGCAAATCAAGGATAGGATCCTGGCACCTTCAGAGGTCAGACGGTATTCTCTACGACTCTTCGTGTGAGACTTGTGCACAGGAACGCACTTGAGCCATCCGTGGCCCTCCATCCGCTTCAGCAAGGGGTAAAGTGTCCCCGGGTTGATGTGATAACCATGCCGTCTAAGCTCAACGGCGATCCATTGGCCATAAATCGGTTTCTCAGCCGCATGATGCAGAATATGAACCTTCCAAAAGCTCAAAAGAATTTCCCGAATGACGATATTAGAGGACCCGTCGTGCGGGATGGGCGGAAAAGTGGGGGCCCGACTATTCATTGATTGTCTCAATTGTTGTCTCTGCTTTTTCATGACATTTCTTCATTGGGAAGTAAAGATCGCCTTAACATGGGCGCCCACTCTCAATTCGTCGGTTCCGCGACGGACGATCGTGTCACCTTCGTTCAGGGCGCCATTCACTTCCACCAGATCCCCCACAGGAGCCCCGCGAGTCACGTCCACCCACTCCACAACACTGTTCTTCAAGCGGATCACAAAAGCCCGCTCTGTGGTCGTAACTATGCTGGTCGGCGGCACGAGCAAGGAAGCAACATTCCTCCGCACGGGCCAGCGGACCTCCGAGTACATTCCCGGCGACAGCTTCAATTCCGGATTCTGAACGTCCAATTCGACCGGCATCGTTCGTGTTTTTGTGTCCAGGGAGTGGGAAACCCGAGAGATAGTGCCAGCAAAGGCCTGTCCGGGATAGGCTGGAACCCCAAAAGAAACACGGGCTCCTCGGGCCAGGCCGCCAACGATTGCTTCCGGAACTGCCACTGTCAGTCTTAATCGTGAGATTTGTTCGATCCTCAGTAAAGGGGTTCCTTGGGTGTTGCCGGGCCCCGCAAGTGCCCCCGGATGAACACTTCGAGCCGTGATGATTCCCGAGAACGGCGCAGTCACTTTGAGATAACTCTGAAGTTCCTCCAGGGCTGCCACGGCGCCCGTAGCCGCGTTCACCTGGTCCGCGACTGCGAGTTCCGATGCTCGCGCTGCATCAACAGCCTTCTCAGCCAGCTCCAATTCATTCCCAGCCACGGCTCCCGGCGTCTCCGAGGCGGCCTTCAACCGGTCAGCAGTACTCTGGGCCGCAAGCCGCTTCGCCTGAGCCTCTGCTTTCTGCGAAATCAAGGCCTTAACCTTTGATTTGGCTTCTGCCAAGTGAGCCGTTATTTCGGGAGCAGTCAGGGTAATGAGGAGTTGTCCAGCCTGAACGACACTTCCCCGGTCGACAGCAACGTTCTCCACAAACCCACTCACCTTCGCATAGAGGTCTGCGCTGAGGAATGGGAAGATTTCACCGGGAAGATTCACTTGCCTGTCTACAGTTCTTGACACCACTCGGGTAGCCTCGACACTCGGCTCGGCAAAGAGAACCCCGGACCACAGGATCATCGTGAGAATGTTAAGCACCTTCATAGTGGCGACTTGCTGGATCATCTGGATCAAGAGACGGAGATTGTTTTAGGCTTAGAGGTTGGAGGATCACGTACACAGCCGGCAAAATCGTCAGTGTAGCCAGGGTGGCCATACCTAGTCCGCCTATGACTGCGCGTCCAAGAGGTGCTCCTTGTTCAGACCCTTCTCCAATTCCAAGAGCCATGGGAATCATCCCGGCGATCATCGCCATCGCGGTCATGAGGATGGCTCTGAAGCGGCCCCGCCCACCTTCTATAGCGGCTTCGAGCAGAGGCATGCCTTCCCGCCGGTTCACCTCCGCGAATGTGATCAGCAGGATCGCGTTAGCAACGGAGATTCCGATGGACATGATTGCACCCGTGAAAGACTGGACGTTCATGGTGGTTCCGGTCACCAGGAGCATCAGCGCGACGCCGCAGACCACAGCGGGAGCCGCTGATACGACGGCCAGAGCTAGTCGAACCGATTGGAAGTTTGCCACCAGCAGGAGGAAGATCACGGCGACTGAGAGGAGCAGGCCGGAACCGAGTCCGGTCAGCGTCTGCTCAAGTGGCGGCACTTGACCCCGCAGGAAAACGCTGACTCCTCGCGGAGGAGTGCCTGCGCGTGAAATCGCAGCGCGGAGGGGGGCCGCCACATCTCCCAGAGGCCTATTGGCGATGTTGGCTGTCAGGCTGACAACCCGCTGCATGTTGTAACGGTCGACCTCCCCGGACATGGTGCCGAATTGTATCATCGCCAGATCGCCGACCAACGGCCGGGATACCGCCCCACGAGCTCCATCGGCCATCACCGGGATATTCTCCACATCTTCAGGAGAGGCCATCCGGTATTGCGGAACCTCGACCTGGAGTTGAAACGCGTTCCCGCTCTTGGGATCACGCCAAAAGTTCGGATCAGTGAAGCGGCTGGAAGAAGTCGCCGCAACCAGAGAACGCGCCACGTCAGCCATCAGAAGGCCGAACTGGCCGGCCCGGTTCCGGTCAATGTTGACCTGAAGCGTGGGATAGTCGAGCGGCTGCCCATACTGCAAGTCCCGCAGCCCTGACACGTTGGCTATCTCGTTGCGAACTCGTTCAGCGAAGGCCCGGTTCGCGGCCAAATCCGGACCCTGGACATCCACCTGGATGGGTGTCGGTGAGCCGAAGCTCATCACTTGGCTGATAATATCGCCGGCTTCAAAGGAGAAGGATGTGCCTGGCAGCGCCTGTCTCAGCTTTTCACGCAAACGCTCCTGAAGGCCCTCACCCCTGCGGGGAGTAGTCGGCTTCAGCGCCACCTGCAGCACAGCTTCGTGCTGGCCGCTCGTAAACAGGTAAATCAGGTTGATGGGGTAGCTCGGCGGGATGGTCCCGATATAGGCAGTTGAGATCTCGACATTCTCTGGTCCGACTTCCTGTCGGATCACGTCCAAAGCTTTCAGTGTCAGGACTTCTGTCCGCTCAACACGGGTTCCTACTTGCGCACGGAGCCTGATCCGGAATGCCCCGGTGTCGACTCGCGGGAAGAACTCCGTACCAAGATGCGGTACGAGGAGCATCAATAACACCGCCGACCCCACCCCATATAAGCCGACGACTGCCCATCGAAATCGGACGACAGAACTCAAGTAAACACCATACCTCGATCGGAATCGTTCGAACAGACTCCTGCCCTCCTGTGCCCCGCCAGTGTGACGCATTAGCCAGGTCGATAGGACGGGGACGAGTGAGCTGGAAAGCACGTAGGACGATGCCATGGCGAATCCGACCGCCAATGAAAGCGGTACGAACAGTTGTTGGCCGACTCCAACCATAAAAAAAGAAGGGATGAAAACAGACAAAACACAAAGCATTGCCAGCAAGCGCGGAACGGCGGTTTTCCGGCAGGCTTCGATCACTGCGCGGGCGCGAGGAAGGCCGGAATCGAGGTGCGAGTGAATGCTTTCAATAGCAACGGTGGCCTCGTCGACCAGAACCCCCACCGCAAGCGCAAGGCCGCCCAAGGTCATAATATTGATCGTCTGGCCGGCGGCCCAGAGCCACACCACTGCTGCCAGGATGGCAGAGGGGATTGTCGCAACCACGATCAGCGCGCTCCGCCACTCCCGCAGGAACAGGATGACCATCAGGCCCGTCAGAAGCGCACCCAGCAGGCCTTCCTTGGTGAGGCCATTGATCGCATTGAGCACATAACCCGATTGATCGAAGACGAGGTCGATTCTCACATCCTCGGGTACAACATTGCGCATGGTTGGGAGTGCCTGCCTAACCCTTCGAATCACTGCAAGGGTCGACGCATCCGCGCGCTTGGTCACAGGGATATAGACGGTCCGCTTGCCATCCACGTGCGCATAGCCCACGATGATGTCTGTGGAGTCCTGGATCATAGCGACATCGCGCAGGTAGACGGTGGGTCCGGCACCCACCCGCACAGGCTGATTCAGGAGTTCCTGAATATCGCCCCCCAAGATCGCGTTGGTGGATGCAATTCGGATCAGGTCACCGGTCCGGACGTTGCCGGAGGGCAGTACCGTCGACGAACGGTTGACTACCGCGATCACCTCTTCGGGTGACAACCGGTAAGACCGAAGCCGTTCAGGATCCAGCCGGAGGACAATGCTCCTCTGGTTTCCCCCAAAAGGAGGGGGTGCGGACACGCCCGGCAGCGTAGCGAAGATGGGCCGCACCCGGTTCAGGGCGAAGTCCTGCATTTCCCCCGGGCTGCGCCTATCGCTGGACAGGACCAACTGTGCGACCGGAACACTTCCTGCATCATAGCGAACGATAAACGGCGGTACCGCTCCCGGCGGCATAAATGCACGAGCACGATTGACATAGCCCACTACTTCGGCCATGGCCTGGCTCATATCCGTTCCGGAATGGAACACCAGCTTCATCAACGCTGCTCCTTGGATATTCTTGGATTCCACGTGTTCGATGCCAGTGATGTACAAGAAGTGATACTCGTAATAGTAGGTGAGAAACCCTTCCATCTGAGATGGGTCCATACCCCCGTAGGGCTGCGCTACAAAAATGGCCGGCGCGCCCAGCTTGGGAAAGATATCAATCGACATTCGGCTCAGCGCCAGGATCGAACTCGACGCGATCGCTAGCACAACTACCAAGACCGCGATTGGTCGCTGCATTGCTGCCCGCACTAACCACATAACGAGTGTTCCTTGTCTCCCTCCCTATCGGGTCGCAACACGCAGAAAGGGCCCCAAATCTCCTTGTGCAGTAGCGAGGGCCAACCTCGCCCGCCAGATGCCGAGTTTGGCCAAGCCATCATCAGTCTCGGCCTGAGCCAGGAGCCGCTGCGCCTCAGCCACTTCGACAATCGTGGCCAAACCCGCCTTGTATCGCGCCGTCGCCTGCTCGACGCTGGCGACTGCTGCAGCAAGTTGTATGGGAGTATTCTGGGCCACCTGGAGGGCCCCGGCGAGGGTTGCTCTCGCCTGTTCTTGCTGCCCCGTCAGTTCTTGTACTACCTGCTCGTGGCGAGCCACTTCGGTTCGTTCGTTGTATCTTTCGACCTCTTTCCTTGCACGAACTGAAAACAGATCGAAGGCCGGGAATGTGACCGTCATACCAACGGCCCAATTCTGGATGTCGGGGGCAAGCCCGCTGCCGCCCCCCCCTGTAATCCCGTCAGGCTGAATCCCGGTCCCTCGCGCGTAGATGGTGGCCTGAAGATTGAAGCGGGGATAGTAGGTCTTTTCGAGAATTCTCTCCCGGATTTTCACTTGCTCAATGGCCGCGTCCTGCGTCAGGGCGTAAGGATGTTGAGACGCCGGGACATCCTGGATCCCAGCTTCACGAGGCAATTCCAGGAGCGGGCCTGGATCCAATCGGATGGCTTGAGGCGAAACGCCCGTCATCTGGCCCAACACGGCTTTTCCCACATCTACCGCCGCCTGGGCACGGATGAGCTGGGTTTTTGCCAGGGCCAGCTCCGCCTGCGCTCGTGAGGAATCTGCACCTGCTCGAAGCTGACTGTTGACCAAAGCTTCGACAACCTGAACTAACACAGCTGCCCGCTCGACTGCTGCTTGGGAGGCAGTGGCCGTTTGCTGTCCTGCTAGTATCGTCAGGTAAACGTCGGCGGTCGTTGCAGCTACCTGAAGTCTCGTCACGTCGAGAAGCCTGCCCGCGACTGCCTGAGTCGATTTTGCCAGCTCTACGTTTGCACTGCGAAGACCGAAGTCAAAAGGTTCCCAGGAAACCAGAGTGCCCACCGCGGATCCCCAGACACTGTCCAGTGTGTTCGTACCCAGAACCGGTCCAGAGATACTGGATAGTACTGGCAAATAGACTTGCGGTAATATCAACCCGAAGACATTGTTGTGGGTGGCTCGGTTAAACTGAGCCAGAAAGTCGATGTGGGGGAGATAGGTTGTGCGGGCGAACTTGATCGCCGCCGCCGCCGCTGACACCTTTTCTTCTGAAACTCTTACCAACGGGTATTGGGCTAGTGCCTGCTGCACTGCCTGATCGATGGTCATCGACCCCGACTGGCTAAAGCTTACCCTTGCCAGCACAGTTACGTAGAGTGCCACCGCCCCCGCCAGCCGTCGCAAATGCGATAGGCGTTTCATACCACTGCGCATTCAGATTCTTCCGTCCTCAGTCTAAAGGGTGGTATAGGGGAATGCAAACGACCCAACATCAAAGCGACCAGTGTTTGTAAAAACTATTCCGGCTAATGACTACATTTATCAACTATGATAACCATAGTCTACGTCTGGAATAAATCGCATGTCAAGAGCCATCTTCTGTACGGAACGGCTCGGTTGAGATGGACATTAGCCCCGCCACTCATCGGGGGGTCACTATGAGTTGGAGGGCCGAATTCCATCAGGCCGGAGGGATGGACAAGAGCCATCGGCCTCAAGGTCGGCCCTCCAAACACACCACTTTTCAAGAGAGGTTTGCGCTTTTCTTGGGTACGCTACCGCCGGTGAGAATGCTGGGGTCGAAATAGGTGAGTGTGGGAGGCCGTCGTGCATCCCCTGACGCCCGACGTGCGATCTATTTGAATCGAATTCTTGAGTTGCCGCCTGGACGGGCCTCCCACATTTAAGGCTGCATTTCTATCACAGCTTCAGGAGGCAAGGCAGATGTCTCTGTTCCGGTCTGCCCGGTTCTTTCGAGAAAGGGGCATCCCTCCGGTAGCCGTGGCTGCCGACCCACTTCCCCCAGAGGGACTTTCATAAAAGTGCCCCGTGACCTATTCTAGTTCACCACCGCAAATGAAAATGCTGGAGGGCCCCGCTTTGTCGGGGCCGCGGTCGCGACAGGTGACGGCGGTCGCTCGCGCGACCCTCCACCGGGAACCGCATTTTCATAAAAGGGGTACCTTCTTGCCAGGAATTCATACCCGCTATTTCATGGCCGGAGCCGAGCCCGGCAAGGCGTATCGCAGATTGAAGAATACCATGTGGAGATGTGCATCTTCGGGTTGTCCACTGGCGACGGACCACGGATTGCGCACGACGTACGAATACTGGCCCATTAAGGTTAAGGCTCCGTATTTTGCATCCTTCCAGAAAGTCTGCGCAAAGCCAAAGGTGGGTTCCTGAATGCTGCGATTCTGCCCGGCCGGTGAACCGGGGAATCCATAACCTACGTACTTGCCGTTGGCGTCGATGGCAGTGTTCTTTTGCACGTAGACACCGCCATAG
>DATKMG010000405.1:0-6857 GCA_035541995.1 Terriglobia bacterium | reverse complement strand
AGCAAGGCCGATCCCAGACTCAGCTGGTCAACCGTGAGCTGATTGATATTAGTATCAGGGATACCAATATGAGTAATCTTGGATCCCGCATAGGCCACTTCCAATGAGAAATTCCGGCTGAGCTCTCGCTGGATTGCCAGGTTCCATTGCTGTGCGTACCCTGACCCCAACCCACGATCAACCGCAAAAACTCCCTGCCCCAAACCGGCATCTGGAGTGAGAGGAATGGACGCGACACTAGGTCCCGCACTCAGGATAAAGGCCGGGTTGATATTATCAAGGTTCCGTTGAGTTACCGTCTGAAGAAAAGGGAATTGCGGGGCCGTGAAGGGGGTGGTGATCCCAGCCTGTTCCAGCCAGATCACTCCGTAACCCGATCGGATGACTGTTTTTTCGGTGAGTCGATAAGCAACGCCGAGACGAGGACCGAAGTCGAGCTTATGTAGCTCCCGGGCACTGCGGGAGTTTCCATCCGGTCCAAGGTAGTCCAGTTGCTGGGCTTGCAAGTCGAAAACCGCTCCTTGATTGTCAACCTCCGTAGAAGGAAAGTTCAGTGTGTATCTCACACCGGCGTTGATGGTGAGACGCTGAGTGACCTTCCAATCATCCTGCACAAAATACTCCTGAATCCCGGCCCTGGGGCGTAGCACCTTATTCTGCAGGTCAATCGAGAACGTCTGGACCTGTCCCAAGAGGAAGCTTGCCAGGGAATTTCCCGTTCCGGTGACTCCAGGCAAATCTGTAAAGAGAGTGCTGAAGCGAAACTGGCCCGTGGGAGAAGGGGGCTGGACCACGTCCAGGCGCTCCCAGCGGAAGTCAAGGCCGATCTTTAGAGAATGTCGGCCCCGCAGGACGGAAAGCCCGTCGGTGAGCTGGGTGACATCGGTACGGAAAACCGAATCGGTGTTGGCCGAAGGGCCCAGTTGCTGTAGACCATCGATTAGAAAAGTGGGAAGCTCATTCTGAAAAGCGCTATTGCTAGGAATGCCGGGCAAATTCAGGCTTTCCGATGGAGGAGCGTCCAGCAGCAAAGCTCTACGGTCAATGGATCGACGCGTGTAACCGAACCGCACCTCATTAGTTAATCGAGCATTGAATGTATGCAGATAACTGGAAGCCCAGGAGTAACTGGGGGTCTTGGTCAGGGCGATAGCCCCGCTGGTGATATTTCCGCTCCCTTCCGGCAAAGGCGTGACGGGGTCAGCTACATCCTTCGCATAAGAAAAGCGGCCGAAGATCTGATCGCGATCACAAAAGCGGTGATCGACACGAACGTCGAACTGGTCCTGGTTATCCCCTTCGTTGTCGATCCTGCGATAGTTGTTGGCGGTACCCTTGCTGGTGGGCAGAGGATAGCGTTTAAGGAGGGTCAGGGCCACGGGGTCAATTCGACCGGCCGGTATGGCATTCCCGGGGAACGGATCGCGAACATACCCGCCACCGGGCGTTGGCGCGGTGGTTGCAGGATCATAGATTTTCGGGACACTCCCACTGACAGCCTCGGTGAAGATCCCCTGGCGCTGGAGCAGCGTCGGCACGGTGGAAGTTCGTACCCGCCCGATGTCCGAACGTAACCCCTGGTAGTCCAAAAAGAAGAAGGTCTTGTCCTGCTTGATGGGTCCGCCAAACGCAAAACCAAACTGATTGCGGCGGAACCGGGGCTTCTGAGGATTGGAGGGAGTCGCCGGCGCAAACAGGTTGCGGGCGTTCAGAACTTCATTGCGGAAAAACTCGAAGGCCGAACCGTGATACTCGTTGCTGCCTGACTTGGTCGTCAAATTGATAACGCCGCCATTGAAGCGTCCGAACTCCGCCGGCGGGCTGTTCGTATCGACTTTGAATTCCTGGATCGCGTCGATCACAGGGTAGAAGGCCACTTGCCCCGGCTCAGGTTGCAGGACAGAGATGCCATCGTAAAGGTATTCATTCACCCTGGGCCGGCCACCGTTGATGCGGGGAAGCAAGCCTCCGGGAGGCAAGGCCACGCCGGGAGCCAGAGCGATCAGCGGAACGAAGTTGCGGCCGTTGAGCGGGAGATCGACAATCTTGCGATTACTGATAACCTGACCCAAACCGCCGGACTCAGTTCGTAAAAGCGTGGCATCTTCGTTCACCAGGACGATCTCGCTCTCGCTTCCAAGCACCAGTTCCACATCCAGGCGAATGAGTTCCCCCGTCGCCAGTTGGATGCCCTCGCGCACGAAACGCTTGAACCCCTGGGCTTCCACGGTTAGAGTGTAGGCGCCCGGCTTGAGATGGCCAAAAGCGTAGACTCCGCCGGGACCCGTGGTCGAAGAATAGGACAGGTTGGTTCGCACCTCCGTTACCAAAACCTTGCAGGATGGAACGACAGCTCCAGAGGGATCACGCACCTCGCCCGTCATCTCAGCCTGGCCCACCTGGGCCGTGGCCGTCGGGATAAAGCAAGACAAACAGGCTGTGCCTAGCAATAGAGAAGCCATCATGGTTAGTTGTCGATGTGCCATCGGGATTCATCTCTCCTCTGTCATTCGATCGCGTTAATTTGTTTGGGTAGCATTTTAAAAATAGCATGACGTGTTAAAAAGTCAATATGATAACATGACTCTCCCAGGGAGGAATCTTATTGAATGCAGGCCAGAAATAATCTAGCCGTGATTCGTCGGAGGCGCGGGTTCGCTGTCGCGACTTTGGCGGCTCAAATCGGTGTCAAACGCCAAACTATCTACGCAATCGAAGCGGGAAGTTACATCCCGAATACCCTGGTTGCCCTAAGGCTTGCCCAAGTACTGGAAGTATCGGTTGAGGAGCTGTTTTCTATTGAAGAAGAGCACCACGCCTTACCCTCCTGCGAACGTGTGGATTTCCTTGTTGCAAGCCAGGGCGAGACCCTGCGAGCCGGCCAGTCGGTTTGCTTGGGCCGTGTGGGCAGGCACGTGGTGGCCGTGCCGGCGTCGCCCATTCCAACTGGTCTGCCAGAGGCTGACGGCTTGGTCCTGAAGATCGATCGCTTGAACCGGGGAATTGTGCAGCCCTTGGATGCGGAGGCCAGCCGCGCCAACACACTGGTGGTGGCGGGGTGCGATCCGGGCATGTCGGTACTGGCCCGCCAGCTGAGGCGTTTCAGCGACGCTCAGCTTATCGTGGCGGGGTGTTCCAGTTCCCAAGCCTTGCGCTGGCTCAAAGAAAAAAGAGTTCACGTTGCAGGGACTCACCTGCGGGATGAGTCAACGGGGGAGTCCAACTTGCCCGCGGTCAGAAAGCTATTCCCGCGGGGCGGTTATCGAGTGATCACATTCGCGAACTGGGAGGAGGGGTTGGTGGTGGCACGAGGAAACCCCAAACGTGTTCGTCGCATTGAAGACTTGTCACGGAAAGGTGTCCTCTTCGTCAACCGCGAACGCGGGGCCGGAAGCCGTTTCCTGCTGGACTCCTGGCTCCAAAAGCAAGGCATTGCCGCCTCGTCCGTGCAAGGCTACGAACGGATTGCGTATGGACATATGCAAGCTGCCTGGTACGTCTTCAGTGGGGAAGTGGATTGCTGCATCGCTGTTCGGGCAGCCGCCCAAGCCTTTGGGTTGGGCTTCCTACCGCTTGTCGAGGAGCGTTATGATCTCATTGTTCCAGAGGCCCATCTAGATTTGCAGGCGGTTCAGATCATGCTGGATGTCATGAACCGCACCTCATTGAAACGTGAATTGGAAGCCCTGGGAGGGTATGATACCAGCCAGACGGGGCACATGCTGGTATGAGCTTGTCCCCGCGGCGCGTAATTAATCGTCCCGCCTTCGAAAAGGGACTGCCGGAAGCAGGCTAAGATCGGGCCAATAAACCTCCCGTGATCCCCCTCCCTGTGAACGTGGAAAAGTTGAGGATAACAATGACCACGAACTTCGGAAGGTGCCGTCTTCGAGCCGCCCTGCTAGGAGTGGCCCTAGCACTCATCGCGCGAGGGGTTTTGTTTCAGGCGGATTCGCAAGCCATCGCGCAGGAGTGCTTGAAGAAGAGGGCCGGAGAGCTTCGGATCGCAGCGGCTTCAGACTTGAACTTTGCCATGGATGAAATTGTTCAGGAGTTCCAGAAGGATCATCCTGAGATAACCGTGAAGGTCACCTATGGCTCTTCAGGAAACTTCTATTCCCAGTTGTCTAACCAGGCTCCCTTTGACCTGTTCTTCTCTGCAGACATCAGCTATCCTCGCAAGTTGAGCGAGCAGGGGCTGACGCGGCCTCGTACAGAGTTTTTGTACGCGATAGGGTCTATCGTAATCTGGGTTCCGAGGTCATCGCCTATCGATGTGGAGCAGTTGAAAATGGAAGCTCTGCGGCATGAATCGGTGCGTCACATTGCGATCGCGAATCCGAAGCATGCGCCTTATGGCAAAGCTGCCGAAGCGGCTTTGCGCTCCTTAGGCATTTATGAAGCCGTGCAGCCGAAGCTGGTTTTTGGCGAGAATATCTCGCAGACGTTTCAGTTTGTTCAGAGTGGAAACGCCGAGATTGGCATTGTGGCCCTATCGCTGGCCCTGGCGCCGAGTGTCAAAGACCAGGGCCGCTACTGGAAAGTTCCTTCCGATGCCTATCCGTGTCTGGAGCAGGGTGGAGTCATTCTCAAATGGGTTAAGAATGTGGAGGCCGCTCAAAGCTTTCGGAACTTCATCATGGGATCGAAAGGCCGTCCCCTGTTAAGGCGCTACGGCTTCTATTTACCAGGAGAAGAATAAGCCTTGGACTGGGTTGCCATCGGGTTGAGCTTGCGTCTGTCCTTTTGGACGACCCTCATTCTGCTACTTCTGGGGCTTCCCATTGCCCACTGGTTGACCTTTTCCCGGCGAAGGTGGAAAGTTGCCATCGAAGCCGTTGTGGCCTTGCCGATTGTGCTGCCCCCAACCGTCCTGGGATTTTATGTCCTCATTGCCATCGGCCCCAGGAGCCCCATCGGACGGGTCTACCGGCAACTGACCGGCGAGTTACTGCCCTTCTCCTTCCGGGGTCTGCTGGTCGCCTCGATTCTTTATAGCCTCCCTTTCGCAGTACAGCCCTTCACTTCGGCTTTCAAGGCAGTGGATCATCGGTTGATCGAGGCCTCCTGGTGTCTGGGGGTTTCCCGATTCACTACCTTTCGTCGAGTGATCATTCCCTTATCCATACCGGGAATTGTTGCAGGGATGGTGCTGAGCTTTGCACACACGTTGGGTGAGTTCGGAGTCGTCTTGATGGTTGGAGGCAATTTGCCGGGGATTACCCGGACCGTTTCGATTTCCATCTATGATGATGTTCAAGCTTTGAATTACAACCTGGCAGGTCAAACTTCCCTGCTGCTGCTTTGTTTTTCTTTTGTGGTTCTCGTAATCACTTATGGGTTGCAGCGCCGAGTGTCAACCGGATGGCCGACGACTTAACCCTGAAAATTGAGAAGCGGTTCCCGAGCGGGGCGACGGTCGAAGCGGAGCTGGAGCTTCCTCAAAGCCCTCCATCCGTTACGGTATTGTTTGGACCTTCGGGTTCCGGCAAGACAACTATTTTGCGTTGCCTGGCGGGCTTGGAGCGTCCGGACCGGGGTATCATCTGCCACGACAAGGAGGTCTGGTACGACGGAGGTCGTGGAATCTCGCTCTCTCCGCAGCGACGCCGCATCGGTTACCTGTTCCAGGAATATGCTCTGTTTCCCCATCTGACGGTCAAACGAAACCTGGAGTACGGATTGAGTCAGCGCAGCAAAGAGCAACGGGCACAACACGTAGGCCACTTGATAGGATTGTTTCAACTCAGCGGGCTGGAGAGCCGATATCCGCGACAGCTCTCCGGAGGGCAAATACAGCGTGTGGCCTTGGCTCGCACTCTGGCTCCCGAGCCGCAACTCTTGTTGCTGGACGAACCGCTCTCGGCCTTAGATGATGCCACGCGGAGCCGCCTCCGCAGCGAGCTGCGCCGACAGCTAACCGAGGTTCGGGTCCCGACAATCGTGGTCACGCATGACCGCGTGGAGGCGATCGCCCTGGGAGATCGTATGGCAGTCCTGGTGGCAGGTCGCATTCAACAAACCGGTCCAATTCAGGAAGTCTTCAGCTATCCCGCTAACGAAGTGGTAGCTCGTTCGGTGGGGGTTGAGACCGTGCTGCCCGGCAGAATTGTGGCGGCAAGCAACGCATTGGTGACCGTCGAAGTCGGGCCGGTACGGCTAACAGCAGTTGATCCCGGCGACCTTCCCTCTCCGGAGGTGCACGTTTGCATACGAGCCGAAGATGTGATTTTAGAAACGAGAGCCGGCGGCCAGGATAGCGCCCGCAATCACCTTTCGGGACGCATCACTTCGGTCCTGCCCGAGGGAGTCCTGACTCGCGTGGCGATGGATTGCGGAGTTCCCATCATGGCGCTGGTGACCCGACAATCCGGTGAAGACCTGCATCTCAGGCAAGGGGACCGCGTCGCGGCCGTGATCAAGGCGACGTCGATTCACCTGGTTTCTCGCCTGGCGGGCTGAGCCTATTCCCCGAACGAAATTGTTGCCGGGGTTTTGCCGGTTGAAGAGGTTGAAGAACTCGATAAACGGGCGGAACGTGACACGCCCGCCCAGAGTGATATTCCGAGTGACGCGAAAGTCAACCTGGTAGAACGGCCAGCCACGGAACTGGTCAAGGCTCGTCTGCAGGCCATTCACGACGGCCCGGTCGTTGGATACTCCATCGTTATTGATGTCTGCCGGCGTCGATATCGTGAACGGTCTCGCGCTCCCCATCCTCAGGTCTCTTCTCAACCGGGCACAGCGCTACAGCCCACGCACACTTTGGTTCTTCACCGAGGCGGATCAAACGTCGAACAGACTCCAAACCGGTAGGTATCTATTTCGCGCCGAAATGGAAAGTCAGGCCCACTGTC